>NZ_JBWKXQ010000026.1:0-82094 GCF_059423125.1 Variovorax sp. GW531-E2
CGCGGGGTCTCGCCCAAACTCGCTTCGCTCAAACAAGGGCGAGCCCTGATCCGCGAAACGCTGCGCTCCTCGGCGCAGCCAGAGGGGCTGGGATGCCGGGCGGGCCATCGCTGCGCTCGGCCACCATGGCGCCAAAGGCGCTGCGCGCTTTGGGCGCCTTGTGCTTGTGCTTTCAACGAAAAGACTTGGTCATAAGCAAGCAACAAAGACTTCGTTGGGGAATGGAGGGCGCGCTTCTACATTCGCGGCATGACTGCCGTTCTTTCCCGTGCAACCTCCACTGCCGAGGTCCCGGCGCAGCCCTTCGAGGTGCGGCCTTTCGATGCGCCTGTTGGTGCGGAGATCGTTGGGCTCGACATCGCTGAGCCGATCAACGCCGCCGACTTCCAACGCATCCACCGCGCGCACCTCGACCACCATGTGCTGGTCTTTCGCGACCAGCGCATCACGCCCGCGCAACACATCGACTTCAGCCGCCGCTTCGGGCCGCTCGAGATCCACGTGCTGCACCAGTTCCAGCTGAAGAACCACCCCGAGATCCTGATCGTCTCGAACATCAAGGAGAACGGCGAGCCGATCGGTCTCGGCGACGCGGGCGTGTACTGGCACTCCGACATTTCGTACAAGCCCAACCCCAGTCTGGGCTCGCTGCTGCACGCGCAAGAGCTGCCGAGTGAAGGCGGCGACACGCTGTTTGCCGACCAGCATCTGGCGTGGGAAGCGTTGAGTCCCGAACTGCAGCAGCGCATCCTGCCGCTGAAGGCGGAGCACAGCTACCTCGCGAAATACGAGGAGCTGCGTGCGAAGAATCCGTGGCGGCCGAAGCTTTCACAGACGCAGATCGATCAGGTCGCACCCGCCGTGCAGCCCGTGGTGCGCACGCACCCGGAGACGGGGCGCAAGGCGCTGTTCGTCAGCGAGCACTTCACGACGCGCATCGTCGGCCTGCCGCAAGGCGAGAGCGACGCGCTGCTGGCCGAGCTGTTCGCGCACTGCGTGAAGCCCGAGTTCGTGTACCGCCACACGTGGGCACCGCACGACCTGGTGTTCTGGGACAACCGCTCGCTGATGCACCTCGCGGCAGGCACGCCCGACCACCTGCGCCGCCGGCTCAACCGCACCACCATCGTGGGCGACACGCCTTTCTGATTTCCTCTTTTCTCTTTTTCGGACTTTCCAATGAACCGCTTCACCCGCCGCGCCGCCGCGCTCGTCACCGGCCTCGGCCTTCTCGCCGGCAGCCTGGCCGCGCACGCCGAAGGGCAGATCCGCATCGCCGAGCAGTTCGGCATCGTCTACCTGCTGCTCAACGTGGCGCAGGAGCAGAAGCTGATCGAGAAGCACGCGAAGGCCGCGGGGGTCGATGCGAAGGTGGAGTGGGTCAAGCTCTCGGGGGGCTCGGCGGTGAACGACGCGCTGCTGTCGGGCAACATCGAGATCGCGGGCGCCGGCGTGGGGCCGCTGCTCACGCTGTGGGACCGCACCAAGGGCAAGCAGAACGTGAAGGGCGTGGCTTCGCTCGGCAACTTCCCGTACTACCTGGTGAGCAACAACCCGAACGTGAAGTCGATCGCCGACTTCACGGACAAGGACCGCATCGCGCTGCCCGCCGTGGGCGTGTCGGTGCAGTCGCGGGTGCTGCAGATCGCATCGGCCAAGCTGTGGGGCGACAAGGAGTTCAACAAGCTCGACAAGATCAGCGTGGCGCTGCCGCACCCCGACGCGGCGGCGGCGATCATCAAGGGCGGCACGGAGATCACGGGGCACTTCGGCAATCCGCCGTTCCAGGAGCAGGAGCTCGCGGGCAACCCGAACGCGCGCATCGTGCTCAATTCGTACCAGGTGCTGGGCGGGCCGTCGTCGGCCACGGTGCTGTACGCCACCGAGAAATTCCGCAACGAGAACCCCAAGACCTACAAGGCGTTCGTCGACGCGCTCGACGAGGCGGCGAAGTTCGTCACGGCCAACCCCGAGAAGGCGGCCGACATCTACCTGAAGGTGAGCAACGCCAAGCTCGACCGCGAGCTGCTGCTCAAGATCATCAAGAACCCCGAGGTGCAGTTCAAGACCGCGCCGCAGAACACCTACGTGTTCGCGGAGTTCATGCACCGCGTGGGCGCGATCAAGAACAAGCCGGCGTCGGTGAAGGACTATTTCTTCGACGACGCACACACCGCCTCGGGGAACTGACGCGATGCTGTCCCGGCTCGAGCGCCTGGCAGGGCCGCCCGCCGCGGCCTTCCTTGGCGGCACGGCGGCACCGCAGCGGTCGGCCCGACGGCGCGGCGTGGTGGCCACGGGCGACGCGGCACCGCTGTACGTGCACGAGGCGCTGCTGCAGGTCGACGGCGTCAGCCTCGAGTACCGCACGCCCGAGCGCGTGGTGCGCGCCACGCACCGCGTGAGCTTCGACGTGCATGCCGCCGACCGCTTCGTGCTGCTCGGGCCTTCGGGCTGCGGCAAGTCCACGCTGCTCAAGGCCGTGGCCGGGTTCATCCCGCCGGTCGAGGGCGAGATCCGGCTCGACGGCCGGCGCGTGACGCAGCCGGGGCCCGACCGCATCGTCGTGTTCCAGGAGTTCGACCAGCTGCCGCCGTGGAAGACGGTGAAGCAGAACGTGATGTTCCCGCTGCTCGCCTCGCGCACGCTGGGGCGCAAGGAAGCGGCCGAGCGCGCGCTGCATTACCTCAACAAGGTGGGCCTTTCGAAATTCGCCGACGTGCACCCGCACCAGCTCTCGGGCGGCATGAAGCAGCGCGTGGCGATCGCGCGTGCGCTGGCGATGCAGCCGCGCGTGCTGCTGATGGACGAGCCCTTTGCCGCGCTCGACGCGCTCACGCGCCGCCGCATGCAGCAGGAGCTGCTCGAACTGTGGGACGAGGTGCGCTTCACGCTGCTGTTCGTCACGCACTCGATCGAGGAAGCGCTGGTGGTGGGCAACCGCGTGGCGCTGCTGTCACCGCATCCGGGGCGCATGCGCGCCGAACTCAACAGCCACGGTTACTCGCTGGACAGCCTGGGCGGTGCGGACTTCCAGGCGACCGCGCGGCGCATCCACGACATGCTGTTCGAGGAAGAGCAGGGCACCCCATGAGCACCCTGACGCCACCCATCCGCCCCGAGTACGAACGCACGCTCGAGCCCTTCACCGAATTGCCGGTCGAACGCGCGCTGCCGCTGGCCACGCGCGTCGCCTCGCACACCTGGCTGCGCAAGGGCCTGATCCTTGCCGTCATCGCCGTGCTGTGGGAGCTGGCAGCGCGCTGGCAGGACAACGACCTGCTGCTGCCCACCTTCACCGCCACCGCCCGCGCGCTGGCCGAGGGGCTGGCCAGCGGCGAGCTGGTCGAGAAGGTGCGCATCTCGCTGGCCGTGCTGCTGCAGGGCTACCTCGCGGGCGTGCTGCTGGCCTTCGGGCTCACGACGCTGGCGGTGTCCACGCGCATCGGGCGCGACCTGCTGGACACGCTGACCTCGATGTTCAATCCGCTGCCCGCGATCGCGCTGCTGCCGTTGGCGCTGCTGTGGTTCGGGCTGGGCCGGGGCAGCCTGGTGTTCGTGCTGATCCATTCGGTGTTGTGGCCGCTGGCGCTTAATACCTATGCGGGCTTCCAGGGCGTGCCCGAGACGCTGCGCATGGCGGGGCGCAACTACGGGCTGAAGGGGCTGCGCTACGTGCTGCAGATCCTGGTGCCGGCCGCGCTGCCGTCGATTTTGTCGGGGCTGAAGATCGGCTGGGCCTTTGCGTGGCGCACGCTGATCGCGGCGGAGCTGGTGTTCGGCGCCTCGTCGGGCAAGGGCGGGCTGGGCTGGTACATCTTCCAGAACCGCAACGAGCTGTACACCGACCGCGTGTTCGCCGGCCTCGCGCTGGTGGTGCTGATCGGCCTGCTGGTGGAAAGCCTGGGCTTTCGCACGCTGGAGCGGCTCACGGTGCGGCGCTGGGGCCAGCAGCGCTAGCCCGCAGGTGAAGGGGCCGGGCGCACGAATGCCCCGGCGATGGCGCAAGGGCCGTGGGCTCGGGTCTAATCGCAGCTTTTGGCACGCGTTCTCCTTCCCATGAGCTCTTCCGCCCCCGACCTTTCCGCGATCGCCGGTGCGCTGGCCGATGCCGCCGCCGCCCAGTCGATGCGCTACTTCCGCACGCCGCTGGACATCATCACCAAGGCCGACGAAAGCCCGGTCACGCTGGCCGACCGCGCCGCCGAGACAGCCATGCGCGAGATCCTCGGCGCGCGCGTGCCCACGGACGGCATCTTCGGCGAGGAGCACGGCCCCGAGCGGCTCGACGCCGACCGCATCTGGGTGCTCGACCCGATCGACGGCACGCGCAGCTTCATCACCGGCTCGCCGCTGTGGGGCACGCTCATCGGCGTGCTGCAGGGCGGTCGCGTGGTGCTGGGCATGGTCGACATGCCGGTGCTGAAAGAGCGCTGGATCGGCGAGGCCGGCAAGGGCGCGACGCGCGACGGCCAGCCCGTGCGCGTGAGCGGCTGCACCGAGATCGCCAAGGCCCGCATCGTGACCACCTCGCCCGACATCTTCTCGCCGGCCGACTGGAGCTCCTTCGACCGCCTGAGCCGCCAGTGCGCGATGCGCCGTTTCGGCGGCGACTGCTACGGCTACGCCCAACTCGCTGGCGGCACCATCGACCTCGTGGTCGAGACGGGGTTGCAGCCCTACGACTTCCTGGGCCCGGCGGGCCTGATCGAAGCCGCCGGCGGCGTCGTCACCGACTGGGAGGGCCGGCCGCTGGGGCTGAACCCCGACCAGCGCGTGATCGCGGCGGCCACACCCGAACTTCACCGACAAGCCCTGGCCGTACTGGCCGCCTAGACTGTCGGCATGTTCCGCTGGCTGATCGTCGTCGTCCTGGCGCTGGTGCTCATGAGCGGCCTGACCGCCTGGCTGCGCCGCTTCGGCTTCGGACGGCTGCCCGGCGATTTCGAGTTTCGCGCCTTCGGCCGCGACTGGCAGCTGCCGATCGCGAGCACGGTGGTGCTCAGCATGATCGCGGCGCTGGTCGCGCGGCTGCTCTGAGAAACGCCTGAGAAAGAAGAGAACCCCGTAATGAGAGCCTGCGTAGACATCGGCGGCACCAAGGTCGCCGTGAGCCTTTCCGCTTCGAGCGACGCGCCGCTGATCGGCCGCCGCAGCGAGCCCACCGCCAAGACCGGCAACAACGACGCCGTGGCGGTGCAGATCCTGCGGCTCATCGACGAGGTGTGCGCGGAGCAGGGCATCGATCCGGCGAGCATCGACCGCGTGGGCGTGTCCTCGACCGGGCCCTTCGAGCTGCACGACGGCATGGTCGAGCTGGCCACGCCCAACATCTGCGGCGGCATCGCCGGCCCCTCGCGCGGGCTGCCCAACAACTGGATGACGGCCATCGTCGAGGCGCCGCTGGCGCGCCGCTTCGCCCGCGTGCGCGTCGAGAACGACGCCGTGGCCGCGCTCGAGGCCGAGCGCCACTGGGGCGCGCTGAAGGGGCTCGACAACTGCGCCTACGCCACCTGGAGCACCGGCGTGGGTGTGGGCCTGTGCGTCGACGGCAAGGCGCTGCGCGGCAAGAACGGCAACGCGGGCCATGCGGGCCACAGCTTCGTGGTCGACGACGACAGCGGCGCGCTGTGCGGCTGCGGCAACCTGGGCGACGTGGAAGCGCTGGCCGGCGGCAATTCGATCGCGCACCGCTTCGGCCAGCCCGCGGCCGATCTGTTCACGGCCGCCGCGGCCGGTGACGCCGCTGCGCTCGAAAAGGCCGACGCGTTGTGCCGCGTGATCGGCCGCATGCTCTACAACCTGGTCATCACGCTCGACCTGCAGCGCATCAGCCTGGGCGGCAGCGTGTTCTGGCACCACCGCGACTTCGTGCTGCCGCGGCTGCAGGCGCAGGTCGACGGCAAACTGCCGCCGCTCACGCGCGGCGTGCTGCTGGTGCCCGCGGGGCTCGGCGACAAGGTGGGCGACTACGCGGCCCTGGCGTTGCTCGACTGAGCCGCAGCGCGCGGCGACCGGACCAGGGTCGCCGGCTGGTTCTTCTGCGCGGCGCAGCCTTCCTCGACGATCCGCCCGAGCCGCCGCAGCCCCGCATCGACCGCTTCGCTGAAGGGCCAGCCGCAGTTGATGCGCAGGTAGTGGTCGAAGCGCGAGGCGTTCGAGAACTGCGCGCCCGGCGCCACCAGCATGTGCTCGCGCAGGGCCGCCTCGAACACCGCCACCGACGACAGCCGCTCGGGCAGCTCCACCCACAGCTGGAAGCCGCCGCGCGGCAGGTTCAACCGCGTGCCGGCCGGGAAGTAGCGGGCGATGGCGTCGGCCGTCTGGTCGCGCTGCGTGTGCAGGCGTTCGCGCAGGCGGCGCAGGTGGCGGTCGTAGCCGCCGCTGGCAATGATCTCGCCCGCGGCGATCTGCGCCAGCGCCTCGTTGTTGCGCGTCTGCGCGTACTTGAGCATCTCGACCTGCGCATGCCAGCGCCCGGCCGTGATCCAGCCCAGCCGCAGGCCCGGCGCCAGCACCTTGTGCAGCGAGGCGCAATACACCACGTTGCCCGTGCGGTCCCAGGACTTGATGGCGCGCGGCGGCACCTCGGTCTCCACCAGGTCGCTGTAGGTGTCGTCCTCGACCAGCGCGATGCCGTGGCTTTCGCACAGCTGCACCAGCCGCTGCTTGTGGGCGTCGGGCATCACGCTGCCGATGGGGTTCTGCAGGTGCGGCACCACCACCACGGCCTTGATGTCGTCGTAGGTGTGGATGGCCAGGTCGAGCGCTTCCAGCGAGATGCCGGTCTGCGGGCTGGTCGGAATCTCCAGCCCGCGCAGGCCCAGGCTTTCGAGCACCTGCAGCAGGCCGTAGAAGGTGGGCGATTCGACCGCCACGGTGTCGCCCGGCTTGGCGATGGCGCGCAGCGCGAGGTTCAGCGCCTCGATGCAGCCGTTGGTGACCAGCACGTCGTCGGGCGCCACCGTCATGCCCACGCGCAGGTTGCGCTGGGCCACCACCTGGCGGAACTGCTCGTGGCCTTTTTGCGAAGAGGCGGTGGTCAGCAGTTCGGGGCGCTGGCGCAGCGCGCGCGTCATGGCGTTGCGCAGCGCCTCGGCCGGGTAGAGCTCGGGGGCGGCACGCGAGATCGCGAAGTTGAGCTTCACGTCGTTGAGGCGCCCGCGCGCCATGAAGTTGGCCATGCGCGTGCGCATGTTGACGAACTGCGCCGGGTCGGGCGGCAGGCCGGACACGGGTTCTTCCATGGCCGCGATGGCCAGGCGCTGCGGGCGGCGCACGAAGTAGCCCGAGCGGTCGCGCGCCTCGACCCAGCCTTCGCTTTCCATGGCGCGGCACACCTGCAGCGCGGTCGAGAGGCTGATGTCGTGCAGCCGCATCAGGCTGCGCAGCGAGGGGAGCTTGTCGCCGGCCTTGAGCGAACCGGCGTGGATCGCGTCGACGTAGTGCGCCGCGAGCTGGCGGTAGAGCGGTAGCGAGTCCATGGGTCGATGTTCCCCGCATCGGGCATCCGAAAACAGATGCAGTTGACTGGGAAAAAGACCATAACAGATGGCGCGGCGGCCCGGCTGTTCCGGTCGCAATAGCCATCGGGTGTGCCTGTTTTTCGGGCGGCGGAATTCCTACGATAAAGCCCACATCCACCCGAGGTCCGCCATGATCACCACCCTGTCCGAAGCCCCCGATTCCATCGTCCTCGAACCCGGCCAGTCGCTGCGCACCGCCGTCGATGCGGGCGCCTGGCTGCAGCTGGCCGAGGGCCGCGCCCGCGTGGTGTCGCCGCCGGGCTGGCTGGGCGAGACGGTGTTCATGACCGAGACGCTGCTCGGCGAGGGCGACATGCACTGCGTGCCGCAGGGCGGGTGGATCGAGGTGTCGGCGGTGACGGCGGTGCACCTGCGGGTGCATGCGCCCCAGCGCGCGGCCCGGGCCACGGCGCCGGTGGCGGCGCGGCCGGTGATGCGCTTCGTGCGCCTGCTGACGGGCTGGTGAGGTCCGGGGCAGGGCGCCTGCCCCGAACCAGAGCCCGAAGCCGCCGTCAGTTCTTCGGCAACTTCTGCGGCCGCTTCCAGTTCGCGAAGCTGACCTGCTTGCCCCGCGCCACGGTCAGCGCGCCCGGTTCGGTCGACTTGTTCACCGTCGAGCCGCCGCCGATGGTGCCGCCCGCGCCGATCGTCACGGGCGCCACGAGCACGCAGTTGCTGCCCACGTGCACGTCGGCCTCGATCACGGTGCGGTGCTTGTTGGCGCCGTCGTAGTTGGCCGTGATGCTGCCCGCGCCGTAGTTCACGCGCTCGCCCACCGTGGCGTCGCCCAGGTAGGCCAGGTGGTTGGCCTTGGCGCCCGCCGCCAGCGTGGAGTTCTTGACCTCGACGAAGTTGCCGATGTGCACCTCGGCGCCCAGCTGGGCACCGGGCCGCAGCCGCGCAAACGGCCCGACCAGCGCGCCTGCGCCCACCGTCACGCCGGCCTTCTCGCCATCGATGTGGGTGAAGGGGTGGATCACCGCGCCCGCCTCGATGCGCACGTTGGCAATGACGCAGTTGGCGCCGATGCGCACGCCTTCGCCCAGCGACACCGTGCCTTCGAACACGCAGTTGACGTCGATGTCGACGTCGGCGCCGCAGCTCAGCGTGCCGCGCAGGTCGAAACGCGCCGGATCGGCCAGGCGCACGCCCTGTTCCATCAGCGTGTTGGCCTGGCGCAGCTGCCAGGCGCGCTCCAGCGCCGCGAGCTGGGCCGGGCTGTTGATGCCCGCCACCTGCAGCGCGTCGGTCGTGACATGCGCCACCACCGGCACGCGGTCGTCGGCCGCGAACTTCACGATGTCGGTCAGGTAGTACTCGCCCTGGGCATTCTTGTTGTCCAGCCGCGCGAGCCAGCCCTTGAGCAGCCGCGCGGGCGCGGCCATCACGCCGCTGTTGATCTCGCGCACGGCGCGCTGCGCCTCGGTGGCGTCCTTGTGCTCGACGATGGCCGTCACCTCGCCACCGGCGCGGGTGCGGATGATGCGACCGTAGCCCGTGGGGTCGTCGAGCTCGATGGTCAGCAGCGCGAGCCGCTCGCCGCCGCTGGCAGCGATGAGGGTGCGCAGCGTGTCTTCGGCGATCAGGGGCACGTCGCCCGACAGGATCACCACGGTGCCGTCGTCCGGCAGCTGCGGCGTGGCCTGCTGCACGGCATGGCCGGTGCCCAGCTGGGGCTCCTGGCGCGCGAAGCCGAGCGCGGCGGCGTTCACGGCGGTGGCCTTGATCGCGGCTTCGACCTGCTCGGCGCCGTGGCCCGTCACGACCACGACATGGCGCGCGCCGATGCGCGCGGCGGTGTCGGTCACGTGGGCCAGCAATGCGCGGCCGGCCAAACGATGCAACACTTTGGGCAGCTTGCTCTTCATGCGCGTGCCCTTGCCGGCCGCCATGATGACGACGTCGACCGGTCCCTGGTTGCTCTGCTGCGGAGTCTGATTCATGCGCTTTTCTTCCCGGATTCGTTGTGCTGGACTGGCCCGAATTATCGGTGTGCTGCTGCTGGCCGCTGTCCTGGGGGCTTGCAGCGCGGTCAAGCTCGCCTACAACAACCTGCCCGAGCTGAGCTACTGGTGGCTCGACGGTTACTTCGACTTCGACGGCGCCCAGACCCCCAAGGTGCGCGACGAGCTCGCCCAGCTGCTGGCCTGGCACCGCCAGAACGAGCTGCCGCGCATCATCGGCCTGCTGCAGGAGGCCCAGGGCCTGGCGAGCGCCGACGTGACGCCGGTCCAGGCCTGCCAGCTGGCCGACCGGGTCCGCGAGCGCCTGCTCGCCGTCACCGAGCGCGCCGAGGCCGCGAGCGCCGAACTCGTTCTGAGCCTGAGCGAGGCCCAGCTGCAGCAGCTCGAACGCAAGTACGCGAAGAACAACGCCGACTACCGCAAGGATTGGCTCGACCGCAGCCCCGCGCAGGTGCAGGACAAGCGCTACGACCAGTTCCTCGAGCGCCAGGAAGACTTCTACGGCCGCCTCACGACCGAGCAGCGCGCGCTGCTGCGCCAGCAGGTGGCGCAGTCGGTGTTCAGCCCGCGGCTGGCCTACGAGGAGCGCCGCCAGCGCCAGCAGGAGGCGCTGGTGCTGCTGCGCGGCTTCCAGGGCAGCAACGGCGGCCCGCGCGCTTCGCCGGCCGAGGCTCGCGCCGCGCTGCATGCCTACATCCAGCGCATCGCCGATCCGCCGCCCGGCCCCTGGCGCGAGCAGCAGCAGGCGCTGCTGCAGGAAGGCTGCCGCAACCTGGCGGCGCTGCACAACACCACCAGCGCCACGCAGCGCGAGCAGGCGGTGCGGCGGCTGCAGGCCTACCAGGGCGACCTGCGGCAGCTGGTGGCGGCGCGCTGAGGCAGGCGGCGGCTTCAGATCATCGGCACCGGCCGCAGCGGGCGCTCGAAGTAGTCGCCCAGCGTTTCGAGCGCGTGCGGCTCCAGGATGCGCAGCCAGCCGCCGTCGAGCTTGTACAGGCCCAGGCGCTGCAAGCGCCGCATCGTCTTGTTGGTGTGCACCAGCGACAGCCCCAGCGCGTCGGCGATGTGCTGCTGGTTGAACGGAAACTCCACCCAGCCGTCGCGCACCATGCCCACGCGCTGGGCGCGGCGGTACAGGTGCATGAGCAGCATGGCCACGCGCTCGCCCGCGTTGCGGCGCCCGGCGGTGACGAGGTGATCGTCCACCAGCTTTTCCTCGCGCGCGGCCAGCCAGGTGATGTCGTAGCCGAGCCGGGGCTGGGTCTGGAACAGCGCCCACAGCCGCTCGCGCGCGAAGGCGCACAGCGTGGCGTCGGTCACGGCCTCGACGCCGTGGGTCTGGCCGTCGGCAAACTCGTCCTGCAGGCCGATGAAGTCGCCGGGCAGCAGGAAACCCAGGATCTGCCGCCGGCCGTCGTTCAGGGTCTTGTAGCGGAAGGCCCAGCCTGCGTAGAGCGTGAACAGCTGCGGGCTGGCGCGGTGCTCGTCGACGATGGCGCCGCCCGCCTCGACACGCCGGGTGCCGGTGCGAAAGGACTGGATCGCCTCCAGCTGCTGCGCCGTCACCGGCAGGAAGGCCTCCAGGCGCCGCAGCGCGCAGTGTTCGCAGGGGTTCGCACCCTGCGGCGGGGAGGCGGCAACGGGGTAGTCCTCGAGCTTCACGCCGCACTATAGGCTGGCGGGGCTATGTCTTTTGACATTTCGGGGTGCAGGATGGCCCCCTAGACTCGAAGCGACTTTCCCTTTCGCACCGCATGACACAAGAACAAGCACCCGCAGAACTGCTGCACGAATTCCTCTATTGCAGCCTGCTCGCCCCCGACCTGCCGCCCGCCACCGTGGGCGCGATCGTCACCCAGGCCCGCGCGCGCAATGCCGAGGACGGCATCTCCGGCCTGCTGGTGTTCGACGGCCAGTGCTTCTGCCAGCATTTCGAGGGGCCGCGCGAGGCGGTGCAGGCGCTGATGGCGCGGCTGCAGCGCGATCCGCGCCACGTGGCGCTCGTGGTGGTCCACGACGGCCCGCTGGCCGCCCGGCGCTACAGCGGGTTTGCGATGGGCCTGGCCGAATGCGAGGGCCCCGACCCGGTCTCCGGCCTGCGGGCCCTGCGCGGCGAGGCGGCGCTGGCGCACTTCCTGGCGCTGCGCGCCAGCTTCGACATCAGCACCTGACCGGCTGACTGACGGAAAACTGAAAACGACGGGCAAAGAAAAAGGCGGCCGAAGCCGCCTTTGTTCAGAAGAGCCGGGAGTGCAGGCGGTCGGTCAGACCGGGTCCCACACGTAGGTGGCACCGTAGCCATCCCAGGCTTCCATGACGATGCGCTGGCCGGCGGCCACGGTGAGCGACTCGCCCGGGGCCAGCACGATGTCTTCGCTGGGGCCGTGGGCGGTGGCGTCGGGCGTGACCCACACGCGGCCCTGCTTGACGCGCAGCACGCTCGCCGACCGCGCCTTCAGGCTCATCGCCTCGCCGGGCGCGATCTGCCAGGCGCCACGGCGCACGGCCGGCGGAATGGCCGCGGTGCGGGTGGAACGGGACAGGGAAGCGAGCGATTCGTTGGTGCAGACGGCGGTGGACATGATGAGGACTCCTTGGCTGATCCGAAGCGCCTTTGACAGACAGAGAGGTTGGCGCAGTTCGGGAATGAATGATCGTTTTTGCGGCCTTGGAGGTCCAATGAAAACGAGGTAGCCTACTGATGCGCGTTTCGCATCAATCGTCCAGCCGCCGGGAACGCACACCAAAGTCATACCCATGCAACATTCGCAAACCCACCTGCGCTCCCGGCCCATCTCTGCGGGGCACCTGCGGGCCTTCGAGGCGGTCGCGCGGCACCTCAATTTCCGCGCCGCGGCCGAGGAAATGGCGCTCACCCAGTCGGCCGTGAGCCGGCAGATCCAGTCGCTCGAGGAAGAAGTGGGCGTGTCGCTGTTCCTGCGCCACACGCGGGCGGTCGAGTTGACCAGCGCCGGGGCGCAGCTGCTGCTGTCGGTGCAGCAGGCGCTGCCGCGCATCGACATGGCGGTGCGGCAGATCCGCCAGAGCGCCGGGCGCAAGAGCGTGGCGCTCACCACCTTTGCCTCGTTCGCGTCGATGTGGCTGATCCCGCGGCTGGAGGCCTTCCAGCGCGACAACCCCGAGATCGACATCCGCATCGACGCCAGCGACATCGCGGTCGACCTTGACGTGGCCGACGTGGACATCGCGCTGCGCTACGGCCCGCCCGAAGGCATGCCGCCCGGCGCCGTGCGGCTGTTCGGCGAAACGCTGACGCCGGTGGCGAGCCCGTGGCTCATCAAGAGCAACCCGCCGATCAAGACGCCGGCCGACATCGCCCGCTTCACGCTCATCGAGGCGGGCGACGCGCACCGCACGCACCTGGAATGGCTCACGTGGCGGCGCTGGTTCGAAGTGAACGGGCTGGAGCGCGCGCAGCCCAAGCGCTGGCTCTATTTCAACTATGCCTACCAGATGGTGCAGGCCGCGCTCACGGGCCAGGGCCTGGTGCTGGCGCGCAGCTCGCTCATTGCCGAAAGCCTGGCCAACGGCGACCTGATCGAGGTGCTGCCGCAGCACCGGCTGGATTCACCGATGGCCTACTGGCTCATCTCGGGGCCGCGCAATGCGCTGCGGCCCGAGATCAAGGCCTTTTCCGACTGGCTGGAGGCGCAGGCCGTCACCACGCGCCAGACCATCGGCGAGGTGCCCGACCCCGACACGGTGGACAACCTCGACTGAGCCGGCTCAGGAGGTCGGCCAGACGACGCCGTTGTCGTTCAGGATGGCATCCAGGGGCAGGTCGTGCGCCTCGGGCTCGAAGTCTTCGAGGAAGCCGTTCGTGAAGCCCAGCCCCACGGTGAACGGCCGGGGCTCCAGCGCCGCCAGCGTGCGGTCGTAGAAACCGCCGCCGTAGCCCAGCCGGTAGCCGCCCGCGCTGTAGCCCACGCAAGGCACGAACAGCAGGGTCGGCACGATCAGCTCGGTGTCTTTGGGCTTGGGAATGCCGTAGGCGTCTTCTTCCATCTGGCAGCCCGGGTACCAGGCATGGAAGGTGAGCGTCTTGTGAACTTTGTCGATCACCGGCAGTCCGATGCGGCGGCGCTGCGTTTCTTCCATGAGTTCGCCGTCTTCCTTCCAGCGATGCAGTGCGGGCAGCGGGTCGAACTCGCCCTTGATCGGCCAGTAGGCGCCGATCACGGTGTCGGGCCGGCCGACCAGCCAGATCCGCATCACCCGCTGCAGCAGGTCGGCCCGCGCGAGGCGGTCGGGCAGCGCCAGGCGTTGCTCGATGAGTGCCTTTCGCAGTTGACCCTTCAGAAAACTCGCCGTGGCCGAGGTGTCGGCATCCTTTGACTTGTCCATAATCCCCCGATGCAGTTCCCAAGCATTTTGGCATCCGCGCGCGCTCGTCAGCGTCGCGGCGCGCCCGCCCTGGTTTTTTCCGCCGTTCTCGCACTCGCCGCGCTGCTGTCGCAACAGCCCGCCGCCGCGCAGAACAACACCAACGACGACGTGCTGGTCCAGATGAAGCAGGCCTTCCAGCGCGGCGACAAGGCCCGCCTCACGGCCTTGCTGCCGCAAGCGCGCGGCCATGCACTCGAACCCTGGGCCGCCTACTGGGAGCTCAAGGCCCGCCTGCAGGAAGCCGCGCCCAACGAGGTGCAGGACTTCTACGCGCGTTACCCCAACACCTACCAGGAAGACCGCCTGCGCAACGACTGGCTGCTGCTGCTCGGCCAGCGCCGCGACTGGGACGGCTTTGCCGCCAACATCGCAGGCTTCCGCATGGGCGACGACGCCCAGGTGCGCTGCTACGCGGTGCTGGTCGACACGCTGCGCACCGGCACGGCCACGCAGGCGCAGGCCGACGAGGTGCGCCGCAACTGGTTCGCGCAGAAGGACAGCGACGACGGCTGCCTCACCGCCGCCGACCGCATGGTCGCGGCCCGCCTGATGACGACCAACGACGCCTGGAAGAAGGCGCGCCTGGCCATCGAGGCCAACCGGCCCGCCGCCGCGCGCGGCGCCGTCACCATCGCCGCGCCCGACGCGCTGCCGCTGTTCGAAGAGGTCAACGCCAGCGCCGCCAAGTTCCTCACGGGCCGCGCCTTCGTGGCCGCCAAGTCGCGCAAGGAACTGGTGGTGCTCGCGCTCATCAAGATCGCGGTGGCCGATCCCGACCAGGGCGCCGCGCAGCTCGACGGCAAGTGGGGCCCGATGCTCTCCGCCGAAGAGCGCAACTGGGTCTGGGGCACCATCGGCCGCGCGGCCGCGAACAAGCTCTCGCCGATGGCCGTGAGCTATTTCGGCAACGTCACGAAGAACAGCGACCTGTCCGACGACATGCTCGGCTGGCGCGTGCGCGCCGCACTGCGTGCCAGCCAGTGGAAGGACGTCGCGCCCGCCATCAACGCCATGAGCGACGCCGCCCAGCAAGACCCGACCTGGGTCTACTGGAAGGCCCGCGCGCTGAGCAGCGCCGGCGGCGACGAGCGCCGTGCCCAGGCCCGCGAGCTGTACACCAGCATTGCCGGCACGCGCGGTTTCTACGAAATGCTGGCGCTCGAAGAGCTGGGCCAGCGCGTCGTGGCCGCCACGCGGCCCGCGCCGCTCACGCCCGAGGAAAAGAACGCCGCACGCACCAACCCCGGCTTGCAGCGCGGCCTGCAGGCCATCGGCATGGGCCTGCGCTCCGAAGGCACGCGCGAGTGGAACTACGCCACCAACCTGCACGACAAGGGCGGCATGGACGACCGCGCTCTGCTGGCCGCCGCCGACCTGGCCTGCCAGCGCGAGGTGTGGGACCGCTGCATCAACACCAGCGAGCGCACCAAGGGCGTGATCGACGTCGAGCAGCGCTTCCCCATGCCCTTCCACGACACGGTGCTGCGCAAGAGCCAGGACATCGGCCTGGACCCGGCCTACGTCTACGGCCTGATCCGCCAGGAAAGCCGCTTCATCATGGACGCGCGCTCGGGCGTCGGCGCCTCGGGCCTGATGCAGGTCATGCCCGCCACGGCGCGCTGGACCGCCCGCAAGATCGGCCTGACCGACTTCACGCCCGGCCAGATCAACGACCGCGAGACCAACATCACCATCGGCACCAACTACCTGAAGCTCGCGCTCGACGACTTCGACGGTTCGATGGCGCTGGCCGCCGCGGCCTACAACGCCGGCCCGGGCCGCCCGCGCAACTGGCGCAACGGCCCGGTGATCGACGCGGCCATCTGGGCCGAGAACGTGCCCTTCAACGAGACGCGCGACTACGTGAAGAAGGTGCTGGCCAACACCACCAACTACGCCGCCATCATCAGCGGCAAGCCGCAGTCGCTGAAGGAGCGCCTGGGCCGCGTGGGCCCGCGCAACGCCAACGAGCCGGAACCCAACAAGGACCTGCCCTGACATGAGCTGGCGCGACGAGGTGCTCGACACCGTCGCGTCCGAATTCTCGGACGCGGGCGATGTCGCGCAACTCACGCGTATCTCGGTGCGGCTGCTGCTGGCGGCCGTGCTGGGTTTCCTGCTCGGCTTCGAGCGCGAGCAGCAGGGCAAGGCGGCCGGCGTGCGCACGCACATGCTGGTGGCGATCGGCTCGGCGCTGTTCGTGCTGATCCCGCAGCAGACCGGCATCGTGCCGGCCGACATGAGCCGCGTGATCCAGGGGCTGGTGGCCGGCGTGGGCTTCCTGTGCGCCGGCACCATCCTCAAGCAGGGCCGCGACGAATCCCACGTGCAGGGCCTCACCACCGCCGCCGGGCTGTGGATGACCGCCGCCATCGGCATGGCCTGCGGGCTCGGCCGCGAGGTCACGGCCGTGTTCAGCGCACTGCTGGCGCTCGCGGTGCTGTCGCTGGTGCCGCGCCTCGTGGGCCTGATCGAGCGCGTCGTGAAGCCATCCACGGACACCTCCGGCCCGCGCGTGATCGTCCCGCCCGAATCCCGCCAGGACGGCGACCGCTGAAGCGGCCCGCATCAATTCGCGCCGCCTTCGTCATCAATCGCAGCGCGCCGCCCGGCTAGCATCGACGGCTTTGCCCCGCATTCCCGCACTGACCCGGAGACCCTGACAGATGTCCAAGCTCTACATCGGCAACAAGAATTACTCGTCGTGGTCCATGCGCCCCTGGGTGCTCATGACGCAGGCCGGCATTCCCTTCGAGGAGGTGATGGTGCGCTTCGATTCGTTCGATGCCACCTCGCAGTTCAAGCACGTGATCGGCGCCATCAACCCCGTGGCCAAGGTGCCGGTGCTGGTCGACGGTGACCTGGCCGTCTGGGACACGCTGGCCATTGCCGAGTACCTGGCCGAGCGCTTCCCCGAGAAGCAGCTGTGGCCCCAGGGCGTGGCCGAGCGGGCCCGCGCGCGCAGCATCTGCGCCGAGATGCACTCGGGTTTCACCAACCTGCGCGGCAACTGCCCGATGAACATCGAGGCCTCACTGCCCGAGGTGGGGGCGCGGCTCCTGGCCGAGCAGCCCGGCGTGCAGGAAGACCTCGACCGCATCGTGCAGATGTGGACCGAGCTGCTCGAGACGCACGGCGGCCCGATGCTGTTCGGCGCCTTCACCATCGCCGACGCCTTCTTCGCGCCGGTGGGCATGCGCATCCGCGGTTATGGCCTGCCGGTGCCGCCGGCCATCGACGCGTACATCGCGCGCGTGGCGGCCCTGCCGGGCGTCGCCGCGTGGATCGCGGGCGCCTTGGCCGAGAAGACCTTCGTGGCTTTCGACGAGCCCTATCGCACTTCACGCGACTGAGGCCCGTCGGACTTCATCAGAACCGGTACGTCGCCGCCAGGTAGGTGACGATCGGGTTCAGCTTCAGGCTCGCTTCGCTGCGCGCCACCGGCAGGCCGGTGATGCTGGTCGTGGTGAGCTTGGCCTTGGTCTTCAGCGGGATGTAGGACACCGAGAACGACACGCCCCAGTGTTTGTCGAACTGGTAGGCCACGCCGGCGTTGAGCACGGGCGCGAACGAGCTGTCGAGCTTGGCGGTGGTGTTCACCGAAGACGGACGCACGTGGAACTGGCTGGCCAGCGCGCCCTGCAGGTTCGACGTGAGCTTCACGTCGCTGTACCAGACGTAGGTGGCACCCAGGCCCACGAACGGACGGAAGGCGTCGTTGCCTTCGTTGAAGTAGTACTTGGCCAGCACGGTCGGGCTCCACTGGCGGGCCTGGCCGAGTTCGCCCACGCGCGCCAGCGTGCCGCTGCCGTTGAGCTTGAACTTGGGCGGCACGCCGAGCACGCCCTCGACGGCCCAGTGGGGGTCGATGAAGTACGCGACGTTCAGGCCCAGCGTGTCCGAGTTGGTGACGCTCGCGCCCGAGCCGGCCAGCACGCTGTGCACGGGCGAGGTCACGGTCAGCGGCTTGCTCGAATCCTGCGGCGACAGGTGGAACCAGCCGGTGCCGACGACCCAGTCGCCCGCGTTCTGCGCCAGGGCGCTGCCCGATGCCAGGACCCCGAGTGCCGCCAATGCCAACGATGCTGTTGTTGTGAGTTTCTTCATAGCTGTGAATGCTCCTTGGGTGTTGAAAACAGCCCCGCGCACGGGGGCACCGGCCAGCGACCGGTGCTTCGCGCGACGCGAATTTACGAACGGTCGTTCGCATCGCTCGGCGATTATCGAACGACCGTTCTTTTTGTGCAGGGAGAGTATCCCTACACTGCACTCATGAACATTTTTCTCGTCGGCGGTGCACTGCGCGACCGGCTGCTGGGCCGCCCCGTTTCCGACCATGACTGGCTGGTGGTGGGCGCCACGCCCGAGGCCATGGTGGCGCGCGGCTACCTGCCCGTGGGGCGCGATTTCCCCGTGTTTTTGCATCCGCGCACGCGCGAGGAGTACGCGCTGGCCCGCACCGAGCGCAAGAGCGCGCCGGGCTACCGTGGCTTCGTCGTGCATGCGGCGCCCGACGTCACGCTGGAGCAGGACCTGGCCCGGCGCGACCTGACCGTCAACGCCATCGCGCTGCCCGCCGAGCACGTGGGCGCCGACGGCAGCTTCGACCCTCGTCCCGAGACCCTGGCCGACCCCTTCCACGGCCAGCGCGACCTGCGCGACAAGGTGCTGCGCCATGTGACCGACGCCTTCCGCGAAGACCCGGTGCGCATCCTGCGCGTGGCGCGCTTTGCCGCGCGCTTCGACGACTTCACCGTCGCGCCCGAAACCATGGCGCTCATGCGCGAGATGGTCGCGGCCGGCGAGGTCGATGCGCTGGTGCCCGAGCGCGTGTGGCAGGAGCTCGCGCGCGGCCTGATGGAAACGCGCCCCTCGCGCATGTTCGAGGTGCTGCGCGACTGCGGCGCGCTCGCCGTGCTGCTGCCCGAGGTCGACCGGCTCTGGGGCGTGCCGCAACCGGCGCAGCACCACCCCGAGATCGACACCGGCGTGCACCTGATGATGGTGCTCGACACCAGCGCGCGGCTGGGCGCCACGCTGCCCGTGCGCTTCGCCTGCCTGATGCACGACCTCGGCAAGGGCACCACGCCCGCCGACATGCTGCCGCGCCATATCAACCACGAGCTGCGCAGCGTCGACCTGCTGCAGGTGGTGTGCGAACGCTGGCGCGTGCCGGTGGAGCTGCGCGAGCTGGCCGAGGTGGTGGCGCGCGAGCACGGCAACATCCACCGCAGCGGCGCGCTCGACGCGACGCCGCTGGTGCGCCTGCTGGAGCGCTGCGACGCCTTCCGCAAGCCGGCGCGCTTCGCCGAGGCGCTGCTGGCCTGCGAATGCGACGCGCGCGGCCGGCTCGGCTTCGAGGACACCGCCTACCCGCAGCGCCCACGCCTGCTCGCGGTGCTCGCCGCGGCCCAGGCCGTGGCCACCGACGTGGTGGCGCGCGAGGCGCAGCAGGCCGGCGCCACGGGGCCGCGCATCGGCGAGGCGATCCACCGTGCGCGCATCGCGGCCGTGAAGGCCTCGTTGCCGGCCACGGCCGACTGAATCCTCGCCATCGGCGCACGCCGGGACTTTGGCCGACACGCGCCGCGTGCGAGCCGTGCTATGGTTTTTCCCAATGCCAAAGTCCTCCAGCAGCAACGCCCAGTTGCCACCTCCGCCGGGCCGGGACGCCGCCCTTTTTCTCGACTTCGACGGCACGCTGGTCGGCCTCGCCGCCACGCCTGAAGCCATCGAGGTGCCGCCCGCCCTCGTGCCCCTGCTGAGCGACCTGCGCGACCTGCTCGGCGGCGCGCTCGCCGTGGTGTCGGGGCGCCAGATCGATGCCATCGACCGCTTTCTCGCGCCGCTGCGGCTGCCCGCGGCCGGCGAGCACGGCGTGCAGCGCCGCGATGCCAAAGGCGGCATGCAGGAGCAGCGCCCGCCCGACCTTGTGCCGATCCTGGACGTGGCCAACGAACTCGCGCGCATCCACGAAGGCCTGCTGGTCGAGCGCAAGCACGGCGCCATCGCGCTGCACTACCGGCTCGCGCCGCAGCTGGAGGCCGTGTGCCGCGACGCGATGGCGCGCGCCATCGAAGGCCGTCCGCAGCTCGAGCTCATGCACGGCAAGTTCGTGTTCGAGGTGAAGCCTTCGGGCGTCAACAAGGGCCTCGCGATCGAAGCCTTCATGACCGAAGCGCCGTTCGCGGGCCGCACGCCGGTCTTCGCGGGCGACGACACCACCGACGAGAGCGGCTTCGCCGTCGTGCAGCCGCGCGGCGGCGTCGCGATCAAGGTCGGCGCCGGGCCGAGCCTGGCGCTGCACCGGCTCGAATCGCCGCGCGCGGTGTACGAATGGCTGGTGCAGGCGCGTGACCTGCTGGCCGCACCCGACCATCCCCAGACACCACCGAGGAGCCCCGCATGAGCGAACAACAACTGCCGAAGGCTCCGGAGGACCGCGCGGGCAACGCCCTGGCCGGCGCGGCGGGCCCCGACGACCAGGCGCCCGTCGACGCCGCGAAGGTGGCAGCAGCCCCGCCGCGCGGCTTCGCGCCGCCGGCCGAGCCCTCGCTCAATGTCGGCGTGATCGGCAACTGCGCCTACAGCGCGCTCATCGACGCGCGCGCCCGCGCCGTCTGGTGCTGCCTGCCGCGCTTCGACGGCGACCCGGTCTTCAACGCGCTGCTGCACCCCGGCGAGGAGGCCGGCGCCTGGGCCATCGAGATCGAGGACTTCGCCTCCAGCAAGCAGTGGTACGAGCCCAACACCGCCGTGCTGCGCACGCAGCTGTTCGACAGCGCGGGGCAGGGCATCGAGATCACCGACTTCGCGCCGCGCTTTCACAGCCGCTCGCGCTACTTCCGCCCGCTCATGATGGTGCGCCGCGTGCGCCCCATTGCCGGCGCGCCGCGCATCCGCGTGGCGCTCGACCCGCGCTTCCAGTGGGGCGCCTCGGCGCCGACCGAGGTCACGCGCGGCAGCAACCACATCCGCTACGTCGGGCCCGATGTGACCTTGCGGCTGAACACCGACGCGTCGATCTCGCACATCCTGTCGCGCCAGCCCTTCGTGATCTCGCGTGAGTACAACTTCATGTTCGGCGTGGACGAGACGCTGCTCGAAGGCATCGCCGACACCGCGCGCAAGTTCGAGCAGGAAACCATCGCCTACTGGCGCACCTGGAGCAAGCGCCTGGCCATTCCCTTCGAGTACCAGGACGCGGTGATCCGCGCGGCCATCACGCTCAAGCTCTCGCTGTACGAGGACACCGGCGCCATCGTGGCCGCCATGACCACCAGCATCCCCGAGGCGCCGGGCAGCCAGCGCAACTGGGACTACCGCTACTGCTGGCTGCGCGACGCCTTCTTCGTGGTGCGCGCGCTCAACTCGCTGAGCGAGGTGGGCACGATGGAAGACTATTTGCGCTGGCTCGGCAACGTGGTGATCGGCTCGCACGGCGAGCACATCCAGCCGCTGTACGGCATCGGGCTGGAGCGCGAGCTGCCCGAGTCCTTCGTCGACGGCCTGCCCGGCTACCGCGGCATGGGCCCGGTGCGCGTGGGCAACCAGGCGCAGGAGCACTTCCAGCACGACGTGTACGGCAACATCGTGCTCGGCGCGGCGCAGGCTTTTCATGACCACCGGCTGCTGAGCCGCGCGGGCGTGGCCGAGTTTCCGCACCTGGAGGCCGTGGGCGAGCAGGCGGTGCGCGTGTACGGCACGCCCGACGCCGGCATGTGGGAGCTGCGCACGCGCGCCCGCGTGCACACCAGCTCGGCGCTCATGAGCTGGGCCGCCTGCGACCGCCTCGCCAAGATCGCGCGACGGCTCGAGCTGCCCGAACGCGCCGCCTACTGGCACGGCCATGCGGCGCGCATGAAGGAAGAGATTCTTGCCAAGTCATGGTGCGAAGAGCGCCAGGCCTTTGCCGAAAGCTTCGGCGGGCACGAGCTCGACGCGAGCATCCTGCTGATGGTCGAGGTGGGCCTGATCGATGCGCGCGACCCGCGCTTCATCTCCACCGTCGACGCCATGGAAAAGTCGCTGTGCGACGGCCCCTACATGCGCCGCTACGAAGCCGCCGACGACTTCGGCAAGCCCGAAACCGCCTTCAACATCTGCACCTTCTGGCGCATCGACGCGCTGGCCAAGATCGGCCGCAAGGCCGAGGCGCGGCAGATTTTTGAAACCATGCTCGCCGCGCGCAACCCGCTGGGGCTGCTGTCGGAAGACACGCACCCGGTCACGGGCGAGATGTGGGGCAACTTTCCGCAGACCTATTCGATGGTCGGCATCATCAATGCGGCCGTGCGCCTGTCCGCTCCCTGGGATTCGTGCATATGAGTCGTCTCGTCGTTGTTTCGAACCGCGTGGCCGACCCGCGCAAGCCCGCCGCCGGCGGCCTGGCCGTGGCCCTGGGCGAGAGCCTGCAGCAAAGCGGCGGCCTGTGGTTCGGCTGGAGTGGGCAGATCGTCGAAGGCGGGCCCACGGGCGAAGGCGAGATGCACAAGCAGCAGGCCGGCAAGGTGACGCTGGCCACGCTCGACCTGAGCCGCGAAGACCACGACAGCTACTACCTGGGCTACAGCAACGACGTGCTCTGGCCGGTGTTCCACAACCGCCTGGACCTGGCGCATTTCGATGCCGGCTTCATCGGCGGCTACCGGCGCGTGAACCAGCTGTTCGCGCGCAAGCTGATGCCGCTGCTGAAGGACGACGACATCATCTGGATCCACGACTACCACCTGATGCCGCTGGCGGCCGAGCTGCGCGCCATGGGCTGCAAGCAGCGCATCGGTTTCTTCCTGCACATTCCGCTGCCGCCGCAGATCATCATCGCGGCCATTCCGCAGCACGAGTGGCTGATGCGTTCGCTGTTCTCGTACGACCTGATCGGCTTCCAGGCGCAGCAGGACGTGCAACACTTCGAGCACTACGTGCGCAACGAGGCCCACGGCGAGTACCTGGGCAACGACATGTACCGCGCCTACGGGCAGACGGTGCGCTGCAACGCCTTCCCCATCGGCATCGACGTGGACGAGTTCGCGGCGCTCACGCACGCCAAGGAATCGCGCGACATGTACGAGACCATGAAGCGCGAGTACTCGAGCCGCCGGTTGCTGCTGGGCATCGACCGGCTCGACTATTCGAAGGGCATCCCGCAGCGCGTGCGCTCGTTCCGCGAGCTGCTGGCCAACTACCCCGAGAACCGCCGCAGCGCCACGCTGATCCAGATCGCCTCGCCCACGCGCGAGACGGTCGACGCCTACGCCGACATCCGCAAGGAACTCGAATCGTTGTGCGGCGCCATCAACGGCGACTACGGCGAGCTCGACTGGATGCCCGTGCGCTACATCCACCGCATGGTGGCGCGGCGCCGCGTGCCCGGCCTGTGCCGCGCGGCGGCCGTGGGGCTGGTGACGCCGCTGCGCGACGGCATGAACCTCGTGGCCAAGGAGTACATCGCGGCGCAGGACCCGGCCGACCCGGGCGTGCTGGTGCTGTCGCGCTTCGCCGGCGCGGCCGAGCAGTTGAAGGAAGCGCTGCTGGTGAACCCCTACGACACGCACGGCACGGCAGAGACGGTGCAGCAGGCGCTGCAGATGCCGCTGGAAGAGCGGCGCGAGCGGCACCAGAAGCTGCTGTCGCGCATCCGGGCGCAGGACATCCACTGGTGGCGGCGCACGTTCCTCGAAGCGTTGCGCGAGGCGGCGAGCGAGCGCTGATCGGGTCGGGAACCCGCGTCAGCCCAGCGGCACGCGGGCCCCGAACTTCGCGCGTTTGAGGCTGAAGAACGCCTTCACGTTGCGCACGTTGGCGTCGGCCGTGAACAGCCGCTGCGTCAGCGCGCCGTAGTCCGGCATGTCGCGCGCCACCACCACCAGCACGAAATCGGGCCCCGGCGACACGCGCCAGCACTGCTGCACGGCGTCGTCCGCGATCACGCGGGCCTCGAAGGCGTCGAGCGCGGCGGCGTCCTGCCGGTCGAGCGAAATCTCCACCACCGCCTGCAGGCCGTGGCCCAGCACCGTGGCGAGGCGGTCGGGCGAGAGCAGGGCGACCTGGCGCTCGATGAGCCCTTCCTGGCGCAGCCGCTGCACGCGGCGCAGGCAGGTCGGCGGCGAGATGCCCACCTCGGCGGCCAGGCGCTGGTTGGTCTGCGAAGCGTCGTTCTGGAGCGCGTCGAGCAGCTTGAGGTCGATGGCGTCGAGAGAGATTGATTCCATATTGGTTGAAATTATGGAATAAAACTCCATCTATGGGTTTGGGTGAAATAAAAGTCCGAAACTGAGGAAATTTAGACGCCATATTTCTTGGTCGTCTCCCTACCATCGAGCCCTTCTGTTCTTCAAGACAAGGTACATCCTATGTGCGGCATCGTCGGCGCAGCCTCCCATCGCGACATCGTTCCGGTCCTGGTCCAGGGCCTTCAGCGGCTCGAATACCGCGGCTATGACTCCTGCGGCGTCGCGGTGCATGCCGGCGGCCTGAGCCGTGCCCGCACCACCTCGCGCGTGGCCGACCTGCTGACGCAGGTGCGCGACGACAAGGTCGAAGGCCTCACCGGCATCGCCCACACGCGCTGGGCCACCCACGGCGCACCGGCCGTGCACAACGCGCACCCCCACTTCAGCCATGGCGTCGGCGCCGACGCGCCGGCCGCGCGCCCGGGCCGCATCGCACTCGTGCACAACGGCATCATCGAGAACCACGAGCCGCTGCGCGCCGCGCTCGAGGCCAAGGGCTACGTGTTCGAGAGCCAGACCGACACCGAGGTCATCGCCCACCTCGTCGACAGCCTCTACAACGGCGACCTGTTCGAAGCCGTCAAGGCCGCCGTGCTGCAGCTGCACGGCGCCTACGCCATCGCCGTCATCTGCCGCGACGAACCGCAGCGCGTGATCGGCGCGCGCGCCGGCTCGCCGCTGATCCTGGGCGCCGGCAAGGACGGCACCGAGAACTTCCTGGCCAGCGACGCGATGGCGCTGGCCGGCGTGACCGACCAGATCGTGTACCTCGAAGAAGGCGACGTGGTCGACCTGCAGCCCGGCAAGTACTGGATCGTCGACAAGAACCACAAGCCCGTCACCCGCACCGTGCGCACCGTGCACGCCCACAGCGGCGCGGCCGAGCTGGGCCCGTACCGCCACTACATGCAGAAGGAAATCTTCGAGCAGCCGCGCGCCATCGGCGACACGCTCGAAGGCGTCGAGGGCATCGTGCCCGAGCTGTTCGACGGCATCGGCCAGGACGGCGCCACCGGCGCTAGCGCGCACCGCGTGTTCCAGGACATCGACAAGATCCTCATCCTGGCCTGCGGCACCAGCTACTACAGCGGCTGCACCGCCAAGTACTGGCTCGAGAGCATCGCGAAGATCTCCACCCAGGTCGAGATCGCCAGCGAGTACCGCTACCGCGACTCCGTGCCCGACCCCAAGACGCTGGTCGTCACCATCAGCCAGTCGGGCGAAACCGCCGACACGCTGGCCGCGCTCAAGCACGCGCGCTCGCTGGGCATGGAACAGACGCTGACCATCTGCAACGTCGCCACCAGCGCCATGGTGCGCGAGTGCAAGCTGGCCTACATCACGCGCGCCGGCGTCGAAATCGGCGTGGCCTCGACCAAGGCCTTCACCACCCAGCTCGCGGGCCTGTTCCTGCTCACGCTGGCCATCGCGCAGTCCAAGAACCGCCTGAGCGCGCTCGACGAGGCGCGCTACCTGAAGGAAATGCGCCACCTGCCCGTCGCGCTGCAGTCGGTGCTCGCGCTCGAGCCGCAGATCATCGGCTGGGCCGAAGACTTCGCGCGCAAGGACAACGCCCTGTTCCTCGGCCGCGGCCTGCACTACCCGATCGCGCTCGAAGGCGCGCTCAAGCTCAAGGAAGTGACCTACATCCACGCCGAGGCCTACGCCGCCGGCGAACTCAAGCACGGCCCGCTCGCGCTCGTCACGAGCGAGATGCCCGTGGTCGCCGTGGCGCCGAACGACGCCCTGCTCGAAAAGCTCAAGAGCAACCTGCAGGAAGTGCGCGCCCGCGGCGGCGTGCTCTACGTGCTGGCCGACGGCGACACGCAGATCGCCAGCGGCGAAGGCCTGCACGTGATCCGCATGCCCGAGCACTACGGCGCGCTGTCGCCGCTGCTGCACGTGGTGCCGCTGCAGCTGCTGGCGTATCACACGGCGTGTGCGCGCGGGACCGACGTGGACAAGCCGCGCAACCTCGCGAAAAGCGTGACGGTGGAGTGAGCGTGCGTGGGCGGCGCGATCCTGATGATCTCGCCAAATAAAGTCTTGGACGCGCAAATAGCGTCGTAAATACTTTGAATTTGTTGATTTCCGTTTACGAGTAATCCACTCCTCCATGCGAACGACGGCCGCAAAAAATTGCGGCCGGTCAGTTCGCGATGGAAAGGTGGATCAAACGTCCACAGAAATCAACCTGAAGTGATCCGACGAGCTGGATCTTTTCGAAGCTGACGTCGAATGCAGCTTACAGAGGGGACAGCACCCAAGGGCTCCGCTCATCGGTCATGAGATCTTCGGCAATACCGATGATTCCGCCCAGCGTCATATTCTGACCCGCCCAGCTGGCCCGGCCGACGATGTAGCTCTTTGCAAACTGGGGCCAGGACGAAAAATTCGAGCGCAATTCCTTGTCTGCATGCGAAAGAATGCGATCGAATTCAGCCTGCTCGATGTATTTGCAGTCCAATGACATCCTCGCAACCGTGACCAAGCGGCCCAGATCCCAGGCAAGGATGCCGGCGCTGTAATCCTTGGGAAGGTACGAGCCATTGACCTTGTCTTCGAGAAGACGAAAAACGGATCGCAGATTCTCCAGCATCTCCATCGCCTGCGCCAAAGCCGAGAAAACGAGATCTTTTTCCTCACTCGGCCCCTGCGCAGCAATCTGCTCGCGCACCGTTTCCGGGGAGCCGTATCGACCGCTGGCGATCAAGGCCTCGAGAACCTCCTGGCGCTCCTCTCCTGAAGCACCATCGCTGTAAATACGAAAAACAATGTCGTAAAAAAAACGATGGCCATGGCGACCGAGTGACGCCAGGGTTTCAGCAGCCTCCTGGGGCGAGCGTATGCCCCAGTGCGAGCCAAGTCCCTCGGAGAGCGCATCGTCAGACAACCCCGTTGCGTAGCTGTCGCAATACGCCATGATCTGTTCGGAGTTGATGAGCCCCGCTTGAAGTGCGCGCTGCGCGGCCGGATCCGCTGCGGCCCCATCGGGGCAGTTTCTGTATTTTTTGCCAGAAACTATCTGGAACAACTTCTTCAAGAAACCCATGGGTCAGATTTGCTTGAAGGTGGCATTGACGGCGCGATGCTTGAGCGCATTCACAAGAACTTCAAAGTCTGAATCCTTCACCATGTGAATGGCATCGAACTCGTGCTTCTTGGGTACCATCGACGGCGTGCTGATTTCTATTGTTTTCTCTGCACTCGATGTGGAGGTTTCCGGGATGTCCGTGATGGTGACTTGATTGATGGCGTCATAGCCCACGGTGGTCAGTACGCCCGAGAATTTCTTGACGGTCGTGAAAGACATGCCCTTTTCATCAAGAACAATGCTGGCGCCCTGGCTGTTGGCTGCGCGCTTCTTGAAAAGTGTTCCGACCGTAAGGTACGTGACGTAAGCCCCGATCAACATGAGAACGCCATTGGCCACGCCGGTCGGCAGGTGAAGCCGAAGGGTGCCTATTTTCAGATCCGCAATCGGATAAAAAATGGCGGCAATGATAATTGCCGGGCCAATCAGGCCGAAAACGTACTCGAGAATCGAGTACTCCATCTTGTAATTGATGGCGTGCATGTAGCATTTTTCCTTATAGTTGATTTGGCCGGGCGATCGCCCGGTAGGTAGTCGGTCCTGCAAAATTCCTCCAACCCCCGGACTAATGTAACAAATCGCGTCTTGGCGCCGCCGGCCTGCTGTACCTCCAATGCGCCTGCAGAGGCTTCGCCTGCCTTCGTGCGCAACACGTGCATCGCGATGGCGGTAAGCGCACTTCTGGCTGCTTGCGGTTCACACGATTCCCAGCCGCCCGAGCGAACGCGACCCGCGCCTGCTGCCCCCACCACGGTGATGCTGCCGCCCGTCGCGTACGGGCATGACCAGGGCCGCCAGCTGTCTGAAGCCGATGACGCGTGCGGCGTGCCGGGCCCGCTGCGTCAGGCCGTGCAAGATCAGTTGAAGGCGCGGTATGAGGTTGTGCGCCCCGTGCCGGGTCCCGGCAGGGAGGCCGCCCTTGTGCTGAAGATCGACATCATGGACATCGTGACCGTCAGCGCCGGTGGCCCCACGATCGTGGTCATCCATGCGGTGCTTGAACGACCGGGACTGCCACCTGCGCGATTCAAAGCCCTGCGCCAAGTGCACATCCCCTACGCGGATATCACGGCGGAGACGACCGAATGCAGCGCAATGGACGCAGTGATTCAGGGGTTGGGCGTGGACGTTGCGACATGGATGCGCAAGCCGGAGGACGGGGTGTCTCTGGTGAACGGAGAGCGAGTGTGGTCTTCGACTGGATGGGGTCAGGTCAGCTCCTCGCGCACGCGACCAAGCGACCACGCGACCACGCCGCTTCATGGACAAACGGTAATGAAGCGCAGGCCTTTCCCGCTTCCACCTGGGCTAGGATTTGTGTCGCACGCCCCTGCATTCCAGGGGCCGCAACGTGAGCACAACCGCACAGCCATCCATGGGTATTTCTTGCCGTGGCCGCACCGACTGACGTGCTCGGCCCCACCGTCATCTGGAACTGCCTCATCGTCGAGGACGATGCCGACAACGCGCGCTACATCGCCGAAGGCTTCCGTTCGCTCGGCCATGTGGCGGTGATCAGCCGCGACGGCGCGGATGCGTTCGCGCGCGCCACGGGCGAGACGTGGGACCTCGTCATCCTCGACCGCATGCTGCCCAACGACGTGGACGGCCTGTCGATCCTCACCACGATGCGCGCCCTCGGCAAGAAGACGCCGGTGCTGGTGCTCAGCGCATTGAGCGCGCTCGACGAGCGCGTGCGCGGGCTCAAGGCCGGCGGCGACGACTACCTGGCCAAGCCCTTCGCCTTCTCCGAACTCGCGGCGCGCGCCGAGGCGCTGGTGCGGCGATCGCGCACCGGGCCCGAGATCCGCACGCTGCAGCTGGCCGACCTCACGCTCGACCTGGCGCGCCGCCACGTGGAGCGCGGCGGCCGGCCCATCGCGCTGCAGCCGCGCGAGTTCAGGCTGCTGGCCTACCTCATGATGCATCCGGGCCAGGTGGTCACGCGCACCATGCTGCTCGAGGCCGTGTGGGACTACCAGTTCGATCCGCAGACCAACGTGATCGACGTGCAGGTGAGCCGCCTGCGCGGCAAGCTCGATGCGGGCGGCGCGCCGACGCTGATCCACACCGTGCGCGGCGTGGGCTACACGCTGGCCGCGCCGCAATGACCCGGGCCCTGCGCCAGCTGTGGCGCTCGGTCGGCTTCCGGCTCGCCTTCTACTACGGACTGCTCGTCGCGATCACCATGCTGGCCGCGTTGGCCATCGTCTACATGCAGACCGTCGGCGTGCTGCAGCAACGCATGGTGCGGCAGGTGGCCGCCAGCATGCAGCAGCTGGTGGTGCGCTACGAAGCGCGCGGCGCCGAAGGCGTGGCGGGCGAGATCGCCCATGCGCTTTCCGACGGCCGCAACTCCGACAACGAGATCTACCTGCTCACCGACCGCGAAGGCAACAAGCGCGCGGGCAACCTCGACCAGATGCCCTCGCTGGCGCCCGACGCCGGCGACGGCGTGCACCGCCGTGTGGTGCGCGCGGGCCAGACCGTCATCGCCTACCTTGTGATGCGACCGCTGCCCGACGGCGGCATGCTCGTGGTGGGGCACGACCTGCGCGACCAGGAGTCGATCGAATCGCTGGTGGCCAGCGCCAGCGCGGCGGCGGGCATCGTGGCGGTGCTGCTGCTCATCGGCGGCACCTTCGTCTTCCGCCAGGAGCTGGAGCGCAGCGTGGGCGCGGTGCGGCGCACGGCCGCGCGCATCGCGGCGGGCGAGCTGCAGGAGCGCGTGGCGCCTTCGGGGCAGGAGGACGAGTTCGCGCTGCTGGAAGGCGACATCAACGCGATGCTCGACCGCATCCAGTCGCTGATGGACGGCGTGCGCCACGTGTCCAACACCATCGCGCACGACCTGCGCACGCCGCTCACGCGCGTGCTGGTGCGCCTGCGTGCGGTGGAGGCAGGGCTCGGCGACGCCCACCATCCGCAGCGCGAGCCCGTGGCCACCGCCATCCGAGAGCTCGAGGAACTGGCGGTGATGTTCGAGAAGCTGCTGCAGATCGCCGAGGTCGAGGCCGGCGCGCGGCGCCAGCAGTTCGCGCCGGTGGCGCTGCATGTCATTGCCGACGACGTGGCGGAGCTGTACGAGGCGGTGGCCGAGGTGCGGGGCATCGCGCTGCTGCGCGAGCCGGCCGACCGCGCCGTTGCGCTTGGTGACCGCGACCTGCTCGCGGGCGCGGCGGCCAACCTGCTCGACAACGCGCTGAAGTACGGCGGGGCCGGCGCCACCGTGCGCATCGGCACGCACACGGTCGACGGACGTGCGCAGCTCTTCGTGCAGGACGACGGCCCCGGCATTCCGAGCGCCGAGTACGAGCGACTGGGCGTGCGCTTCCATCGGTTGGACCACAGCACGCCGGGCCACGGCCTGGGGCTCGCGAGCGTGCAGGCGGTGGTGGCGCTGCACGGCGGTCGCCTGCAGTTCAGCGATGCCCGCCCGGGCCTGCGCGCGTGCATCGACCTGCCGACCGCGGACGCCTGAGCGGCGCCTTCTTCGTCTCCTCGCGCCTCGAACATTGCCGAATGGCAATGCTTTGTTCATACACACCTCCGCGCTGAATTCCTAGGATCGCTGACGCACATCCTGTGCCGATCAACGCAGTTCCAGGAGACATCAACGGTGAGAATCAAGAGTCAGAGAGACTTCTGCTCGGGCGTGCTTTTCAGCGCCTTCGGCGTGGCCTTCGCATGGGGCGCCACGACCTACAACGTGGGCACCGGCGCCCGCATGGGCCCCGGCTACTTTCCGCTCATCGTGGGCATCCTCATCGCCTGCATGGGCGTGCTGATCACGTTCAAGGCCCTCACGGTCGAGACCGCCGACGGCGAACCCGTGGGCCGCATCGCATGGAAGCCGCTGCTGTTCATCATCGGCGCCAACCTGATCTTCGGCGTGCTGCTCGGCGGCCTGCCGAGCATCGGCCTGCCGTCGATGGGGCTCATCGTCGCGATCTATGCGCTGACCTTCATCGCGAGCCTGGCGGGCGACAGCTTCGGCTGGAAGGGCGTGACCCTTCTGGCGACCGTGCTCGCGCTCGGCAGCTACCTGGCCTTCGTGGTGGCGCTGAAGCTGCAGTTCCAGGTGTGGCCCACCTTCATCGCCGGCTGACCCGCGCAGAACAACAAGAAATCCAAGAGAACAATGGACCTGATTACCAACCTCTCGATCGGCTTCGGCGTGGCCTTCACCGCGCAGAACCTTGTCTATGCTTTCGTCGGCTGCCTGCTGGGCACGCTGATCGGCGTGCTCCCGGGCATCGGCCCCGTCGCGACCATCGCGATGCTGCTGCCCGCCACCTACGCGCTGCCGCCCGTGTCGGCGCTGATCATGCTGGCCGGCATCTACTACGGCGCGCAGTACGGCGGCTCCACCACCGCGATCCTGGTGAACCTGCCGGGAGAATCGTCGTCGGTGGTGACCGTGATCGACGGCTACCAGATGGCGCGCAAGGGGAGGGCCGGGCCGGCGCTCGCCGCGGCGGGCCTGGGCTCGTTCTTTGCGGGCTGCGTCGGCACCTTGATCCTTGCGGCCTTCGCACCGCCGCTGACCGAGCTGGCCTTCAAGTTCGGCCCCGCCGAATACTTCTCGCTGATGATCCTGGGCCTGATCGGCGCCGTGGTGCTGGCCTCGGGTTCGCTGCTCAAGGCCATCACGATGATCCTGCTCGGACTGGCACTGGGCCTCGTGGGCACCGACGTGAACTCGGGCGTGGCGCGCTACAGCTTCGACATTCCCGAGCTCACCGACGGCATCGGCTTCATCGCGATCGCCATGGGCGTGTTCGGCTACGGCGAGATCATCGCCAACCTGGCCGTGCCCGAGCAAGAGCGCGAGGTGTTCACCGCCAAGGTCAAGGGCCTGTGGCCCACCAAGGAAGACTTCCGGCGCATGACGCCCGCCGTGCTGCGCGGCACCGCGCTGGGTTCTGCCCTGGGCATCCTGCCGGGCGGCGGCGCGCTGCTGTCGGCCTTCGCGGCCTACACCATCGAGAAGCGCATCAAGCTCAAGCAGGGCGAGGTGCCCTTCGGCAAGGGCAACATCCGCGGCGTGGCGGGGCCGGAGTCGGCCAACAACGCCGGTGCGCAGACCTCGTTCATTCCGCTGCTGACGCTGGGAATTCCGCCCAACGCCGTGATGGCGCTGATGGTGGGGGCGATGACGATCCACAACATCCAGCCGGGTCCGCAGGTGATGACCAGCAACCCGGAACTCTTCTGGGGCCTGATCGCCTCGATGTGGATCGGCAACCTGATGCTCATCGTGCTGAACCTGCCGATGATCGGCATCTGGATCAAACTGCTGACCATTCCCTACAAGTGGCTCTTTCCGTCGATCGTGCTGTTCTGCGCGGTGGGCGTGTACTCCGAGAACAACAACACCTTCGACGTGTGGATGGTCGCGATCTTCGGCATCGTGGGCTACCTGTTCCTGAAGCTCAAGTGCGAGCCCGCGCCGCTGCTGCTGGGCTTCATCCTCGGGCCGATGATGGAAGAGAACCTGCGCCGCGCGCTGCTGCTGTCGCGCGGCGACTGGAGCGTGTTCGTCATGCGCCCGCTGTCGGCGGGGCTGCTGGCCGCGGCGGCGCTGCTGCTCATCGTGGTGCTGCTGCCTTCGGTGAAGGCCAAGCGCGAAGAAGCCTTCGTCGAGGAGTGATGAGGCGGCTGTGGCGCGGCGTCAAAGCCGCGTCATCCGCCGAACAGGCGCCGCATCCACCCCATCTTGACCTGCCCCGCGGCGCCGCCTTGCTGCACCGCCTTGCGCACCTGCGCATGCACCAGCACCTCCGCGGACGAATCCGTCGTGTGCAGGTGCGCTTTCACGGTCGGCACGTACGCGCCGTCTTCGTGGCGGATGTGGTTGAACAGCCACCGCGAGAGCATGTCGTGCAGTTCGGCCAGCACCTCTTCGCCGTGCTCGAAGCGCGTGCGGAACTCGGTGACGCGGCGCACGAAGATCTCGTGCACCTTCCGGTGCGGGCCGGTGAAGGGGTAGCCCGCGTCCTCGATCATGGCCTCCTCGAACGCGAAGTGCGAGGCGGTGTAGTCGATGGTCTCTTCGATGATCCGGCCCACGACTTGGCGGTCGTTCGTGCGACGGGCATCGTCCAGCGCATTGATGTACTGCACGATGCGCTGGTGCTGCGTGTCGATCTCATGGATCCCCGTATTGAGCTCGGTCTTCCATACAAGGTGGGCCATGGTCTTCAGAACTTTGCAGGTGGATGTAAAAGTCCAGTATCGGCAGCCGAAAGCGGCGCGCGGTTGATCTGAATCAAGCGCGTCGGTGCGGTGAAAGAGAAAGAAAGACAATCGGCCCGTGACGCCCGCCGAAGACCCCCAGAACCCGCCCGCTGCCGTGGAGCCCCGGCCGTTGCCGCTGGTCGTGCGCTGGCTGCTGATGGTCTTCGCCGCGCTGTGCCTGGTGCTGGCCGCGATCGGCGTGGTCGCGCCGGGCATGCCGACCACGGTCTTCGTGCTGATGGCCGCCTGGGCCGCGGCGCGCAGCTCGCCGCGGCTGCACCGCTGGCTGCTGAACCACCGGCTCTTCGGGCCGCTGCTGCGCAACTGGGAAAACGGCCGCACCGTGAGCCGGCGCGCCAAGTGGAGCGCCACCGCGGCGATGGCGTTCTGCGCGGTCGTCATCGTGTTGACCGCGCACAAGCCGTGGCTCGCAGGCGTCGCCATCGGCTCGATGGCGGTCGTGCTGGCGTGGCTGTGGCGGCGGCCGGAGCCGCCGCAGGGCGGCTGATCAGCCCTTGGCCAGCTCGGCGCAGATCGCCGGGTTCCAGTGGAAGCTGCGCGCCTTGTAGGCCGTGTCGAAGATCACCTTGTAGCGGCAGCTCGTGGCACCGCCGCCCGAGCGGAAGTGAAAGACATAGTCCCACTCGCGCACGGCGGCCATGCCTTCGTCGAAGTGCGGGCGGCCGATCAGCGCGTACAGCTGGTCCTTGGTCGCGCCGGGGCCGATGGCGCGCAGGTTCTCGCGGTTCGGAAAGCTGCCTTCGGTCTGCCACGTTTGCTGTTGATCGGCGCCGGGCCAGACGAGTTCGGTGGCCTTGCCGTCGCTGTCGATGCCGCGGCTCACGTACGAGGTGCAGCCGGCGAGCGTGAGCAAGGCCAGCAGCGCGGCGGTGGGCAGAAAAGAGGTGCGTGTCATGAAGGAGGAATGCGTGGGGCCTGGAGCGATGGCGGTTCTGGGGTTCATGCGGCTCACCACTGGTAGCCCGCGCCGGCCGAGACGCCGACGCGGCCGCGCGAGTTGGCCGAGCCGGTGAACTTCATCACCCACTTGCCGTTGTCCGAGATGCTCGAGAAGCCGACCGCGAGGGCGCTCTGGCCCTCGTAGCCGGCGATGCCGGCCGCGATCATGTTCTTGCCCGGCATGTAAGCCTGCGGCATGCCGGCCATGGCCATCGCACCGGCGGTGCCGGCGTTGGCGTCGCGCTGGTTCACGCGGATGGCGTCGCGCCACTGCGCACTCTGTGCGTTCAGCTGGTTGACGTTCACGGCATCCGTGCCGGCCACGCCGGGCGCCACGTTGGACACGGTGGTGCCGTTGGGCGCCTGTCCGTTGCCCAGCACGATCTGGTTGTGGTTCACGCTGCCGTCCACGTTGGTGACGTAGTTGACCGCGCCGGCCTGCACGGCCTGCAGCTGGCGCACGTTGACCGCGTCGGTGGCCTGCGTGCCGCCCGCCACGTTCGTGATCTGCCGTTCGCCGCCCGCGCTGCCGACCGAGACCGCGCCCTGCGTGGAGCCCACGGCGACGTTCGAGAAGCGCTCTTGCTGGCCGCCCATGCCCGCGCGGTCGGCGGTGGCGCCGGCGCCGAGTGCCACGCCATTGACGGCGCTCGCTGTCGCGCCCGTGCCGATGGCCACGGCGGACGTGGCCGATGCGGTGCTCTGGCGGCCCACGGCCACGGCCGACTCGGCACCCGCGGTGGCGCGGTCGCCCACGGCCACGGCGCTGTCGGCCAGTGCCTGCGTGTTCGCGCCCAGCGCGGCGGCGTTGATGCCGTCGGCAATCGCCTTGTCGCCGGCCGCCAGGCTGCTCTTCTTGCGCGCCTGCGTGTTGGCGCCGAGGGCGGTCGAATTGATGTCGCTCGCGGTGGCGCGGTCGCCCACTGCGACGCTGCTGGTGGCCACGGCCGTGCTGTTGGCGCCGATGGCCGTGGCGTTGGTGCCGAAGGCCTGGGCCACGTTGCCCACGGCCGTGCTGCTGACGCCCGCGGCCACGGTGGTGGAGCCGATGGCGGTGGCGTAGGTTTCGGTGGCGCGTGCGTCGGAGCCCGCCGCCACGCTGCCGAAGCCGGTGGCCTTGGCCGCCGTGCCGCCGAGCAGCAGCGCGTCGCCGCCAAGGTTGCCGCTCACCATGCCTTGCAAGGCCGCGGCATCGGGGCCGCCGTTCACGGGGTCGGTCGGTACGCCGGTGATGAGCGCGAAGCCGCCGCTGCCGTTGGGCACCTGGCAGGCCCACGTGGGACCGGCGCCGCCCGAGCTGCAGACCGCGCCCGAGCCGGTGGTGTAGCTGGTGCCGCCCAGGCTCACGTCGGCCCAGGCCGACGGGCCCGTAAGGCCGGCGGCCAGTGCGAGCACGGCGCCCGCGATGCCCCTGGTTTTCTTCTTGCAGACGAATGCGGCGCGCGCACCGCCCCCCACGTGCTGTGTGACGTGTTCCATGGTTCTCTCTTCTCCCTGAGATGGCGCCTGATGGCGCGCTTGATGTGTGACGCTTCGACTGTATGAACCGCAGGGCGCGTGAACCTAGGACCTAATTCACAATAAATGTGAAGGTACCGAAAGCAAATGTTGCTTTGCATCGCACATTCACACTTCAGGAGATCGCATGAAACCCCAGCCCATCGAGCACGCCGCCGCTTCCGACGAGGTCCGCGCGGTGTTCGACGACATCAAGGCGTCGCGCAACGTGCCCGACGTCAACAATTTCTGGAAGTACCTGGCCAATGACCCGGCCACGCTGAAGCGCACCTGGGCCAGCCTCAAGGAGGTGATGGCGCCGGGCGCGCTCGACCCGGTGGTCAAGGAAATGATCTATCTGGCGGTGAGCGTCACCAACAACTGCGGCTACTGCATCGCGAGCCACCACGCGGGCGCGGAAAAGGCCGGCATGACGCCGGCCATGTTCGCCGAGCTGATGGCCGTGGTCGGCATGGCGAACGAGACGAACCGGCTGGTGAACGGCTACCGCGTGCCGATCGATCCGGCGTTCGACAAATAAGCCCGCTCAACCGATCGTCATCAGGCTCGCATTGCCGCCGGCCGCGGCGGTGTTCACGCTGAGCGCGCGCTCCAGCACCAGGCTTTCGAGCGGGATGCCGGTGTCGCCCGGTGCGAAGCCGCGCACGCCGACGATGGGGCCGGGCCGCGCCGCCACCTGCTGCAGCACGCCGGCAAGGTGGCTGGCGTCGCCGTGGTGCAGCACGGCATCGAAGACCACGGTAGGCGCGCGCCAGTCGTTGGCGAGCACGACCGCGTGGCGCGCCTCGTCGGGCAGCGCGGCCAGCAGCGCGTGCGCGCCGGGCGCGTCGGCGGGCCAGATGGCGGTGCTGCCGACAGACAGCACGGCCGCCAGCTGCACGAGCCGGTCGGCCTCTGCATCGGCGAGGCACAGCACGGCCTCGCGCGGCTGCAGCGTGTAGATGTTGCGCTCGCCGGTCGGGCCGGCCAGCGTGCGTGCGCGGCCCACGTGGGCCAGGCCGGCGAAGCGGCGGCACTGCGCGGTCAGCGCGTCGCGGCCCGTGTCGCGCGCCCAGCCTTCGAGCGCCGCGAGGCCGGCCGATGGTGAGACGGGAGCGTCGTCCGCCACGGCGCGCGCCAGCACGTCGTCCGGCCGTGCCGACAGCAGGCGCGCCATGTATAGCGGCCCGCCGGCCTTCGGCCCGGTGCCCGACAGCCCTTCGCCGCCGAAGGGCTGCACGCCCACCACGGCGCCGACCATGTTGCGGTTCACGTAGACGTTGCCGGCCTGCGCCTGCGCCACCACCTGCGCGATGGTCTCGTCGATGCGCGTGTGCACGCCCAGCGTGAGGCCGTAGCCGCTGCCGTTGATCTGGCCGATGAGCGCGCCCAGGTCGCGGCGGCGGTAGCGCAGCAGGTGCAGCACGGGGCCGAACACCTCGCGCTGCAGCTCGCCCAGGTGTTCCAGCTCGACCAGCGTGGGCAGCACGAAGGTGCCGTGGCGCGTGTCGTGGCCGAACTCGCGGCCCTGGCGGAACACGCGCCGGCCGCGCCCGCGCATGCCGGCGATGTGGCGCTCGATGCCGTCGCGCGCCTCGTCGTCAATGACCGGGCCCACGTCCACCGCGAGCCGCGCGGGGTTGCCGATGCAGCTCTCGGCCATCGCGCCCTGCAGCATCGCCACGAGGCGGTCGGCCGCTTCTTCCTGCACGCACAGCACGCGCAGCGCCGAGCAGCGCTGGCCGGCGCTGTCGAAGGCCGAGGCCATCACGTCGGCCACCACCTGCTCCACCAGCGCGGACGAGTCCACGATCATCGCGTTCTGCCCGCCGGTCTCGGCGATCAGCGGCACCGGCGCGCCGTGCGCACCCAGGCGCGTAGCCAGCGTCTTCTGCAGCAGGCGCGCCACCTCGGTCGAGCCCGTGAACATCACGCCTTGCACGCGCGCGTCGCCGACCAGCGCGGCGCCGACGGTCTCGCCGCGCCCCGGCAGCAGCTGCACCGCGGCGCGCGGCACGCCGGCCTCCCACAGCACGCGCACCGCTTCGGCCGCGACCAGCGGCGTCTGCTCGGCCGGCTTGGCCAGCACCGGGTTGCCGGCCGCGAGCGCGGCGGCCACCTGGCCGGTGAAGATCGCCAGCGGAAAGTTCCACGGGCTGATGCACACCACCGGCCCGAGCGGGCGGTGCGTGGCGTTGGCGAAGTCGGTGCGCGCCTGCGCCGCGTAGTAGCGCAGGAAGTCGACCGCCTCGCGCACCTCGGCGATGGCGTTGGCGCCGCTCTTGCCGGCCTCGCGCATCAACAGGCCGAGCAGGCGCGGCTGCTGCGCTTCGAGCGATGCGGCGGCACGGTCGAGGGCGGCGGCGCGCTCGGCGGGTGGCGTGGCGGCCCACGCGGCGGCGACGGCTTCGGCCTGCGCAATGGCCGAGGCCACGTCGCCCGGCACCGCGTCCTGCACCTGGCCGACGAGGTCGCGGCGGTCGGCGGGGTTGCGCACCTCGGCCCAGGTGCGGTCGGCTTCGTCTTCGGCGCGTGGCGCGGCGAGCATCGGCGTCGCGCGCCACGGTTCGCTCGCGCTGGCCTGCAGCGTGGCCGCGAGCGCATGCAACGTGGCTTCGCTCGCGAGGTCCAGGCCTTGCGAGTTGGCGCGCTGCGCGCCGTAAAGCGCGGCCGGCAGCGGAATGGCGGCGTGCGGCAGGCCCATCGCGCCTTCCTGCGCGGCCATGCGCTCGACGGTCGCGACCGGGTCTTCCACCAGCGTGTCGAGCGGAATCGACGCGTCGGCGATTCGGTTCACGAACGAGGTGTTGGCGCCGTTCTCCAGCAGCCGCCGCACCAGGTAGGCCAGCAGCGTCTCGTGCGTGCCCACCGGCGCGTAGATGCGGCAGGGCCGCCCGAGCGGGCCCACCACCTGCTCGTACAGCGGCTCGCCCATGCCGTGCAGGCACTGGAACTCGTACTGGCCCGGCGTGTAGCGCGACGGGTCGGCCATCGTGTAGATCGCGGCCAGCGTGTGGGCGTTGTGCGTGGCGAACTGCGGGTACACCGCGTCGGGCGCGTCGAGCAGGCGGCGTGCGCACGCGAGGTACGACACGTCGGTGTAGGCCTTGCGCGTGTAGACCGGGTAGCCCGCCAGCCCGTCGAGCTGCGCGCGCTTGATCTCGCTGTCCCAGTAGGCGCCCTTCACCAGGCGCACCATGAGCCGGTGGCCGCTGCGGCGCGCGAGGTCGATCACCCAGTCGATCACGAAGGGGCAGCGCTTCTGGTAGCCCTGCACCACGAAGCCGATGCCCTGCCAGCCCGCCAGCGCGGGCTCGAAGCACAGGCGCTCCAGCAGGTCGAGCGAGAGTTCGAGCCGGTCGGCTTCTTCGGCGTCGATGTTCAGGCCGATGTCGTAGTGCAGCGCCAGCAGCGCCAGGTCGCGCAGCACCGGGTACAGCTCGGCCATCACGCGCGTGTACTGCGCGCGGCTGTAGCGCGGGTGCAGCGCCGACAGCTTGATCGAGATGCCCGGCCCGCCGTACACGCCGCGCCCGTTCGAGGCGCGGCCGATGGCGTGGATCGCGTCTTCGTAGGCGGCACGGTAGCGGCGCGCGTCGTCGGCCGTGAGCGCGGCCTCGCCGAGCATGTCGTACGAATAGCGAAAGCCCTGCGCCTCCAGCGTGCGCGCATGCGCCAGCGCCTGGGCGATGGTTTCGCCGGTGACGAACTGCTCGCCCATCATGCGCATCGCCATGTCCACGCCCTTGCGGATCAGTGGCTCGCCGCCCTTGCCGATCAGCCGCGTGAGCGTGGCCGACAGGCCCGTCTCGCTGTGCGTGGCCACCAGCCTGCCCGTGAGCAGCAGGCCCCAGGTGGCGGCGTTGACGAACACCGAGGGGCTGTGCCCCGCGTGCGCCTGCCACTGGCCCTGCGCGATCTTGTCGCGGATGAGCGCGTCGCGCGTGTCGGCGTCGGGAATGCGCAGCAGCGCCTCGGCCAGGCACATCAGCGCCACGCCTTCCTGCGACGACAGCGCGTACTCCTGCAGCAGGCCCTGCACGAGGCCCGAGCGACCGCCGCCGTTCTTGCGCTGGCGCAGCTGGTGGGCGATGCGGTGGGCGAGGGCGTGGGCTTCGGCGGCCTGGTCGGCGGGCAGCCGGGCCTGGTCGAGCAGCGGCTGCAGTGCCTCGGCTTCGGGCGGCCGGCAGGCGGCGGTGATGCGGGCGCGCAGCGCGGACGGCGCGGCGGGGCCGTCGGCGAAGGTGGCGAAGGTCGAGGGCAGGGGGGCGGGATCGTTGGCGCTCATGGTGCGTCGGTGGTGGTGATGTGTTGGATGATTTCAGCGATTGGCATGAATATTTCTCCAAAGAACAGTCACTTCGGCGAGCAAGTCTCTGCGGACTGGACGACCGGCTTTCGCCCCGGGGTTGACGAAATTTCTATTTCATTGGATATTTCATCCAATATGAAAGAAGAATCAGCGTCACCCCCCAGCCTCAACGACCGCATCGCCCAGCGTGTGCGCGCCCTGCGCGCCGCGCGCGATCTCTCGCTCGACGCCCTGGCCACGCACTGCGGCGTCAGCCGCTCCATGATCTCTCTGATCGAGCGCGGCGAGAGCAGTCCGACGGCCGTGCTGCTCGAAAAACTCGCGACCGGCCTGGGCGTGCCGCTGGCCTCGCTGTTCGAGTCCGACGCGCCGGCCGCCAGCCCGGTGTCGCGCCGCGCCGACCAGCTCGAATGGCGCGATCCGCATTCGGGCTACCTGCGCCGCAACGTCTCGGCCGGCGGCGACGCCTCGCCGATCCAGATCGTCGAGGTGCTGTTTCCGCCCGGCGCGCGCGTGGCCTACGAAACCGGCGCGCGCGAGCCGCGCATCCACCAGCAGGTGTGGGTGCTCGAAGGCTGTATCGAACTCGCGGTCGGCGACCAGCAACACCGGCTCGAAGCGGGCGACTGCCTCGCGCTCGTGCTCGACCAGCCGACGAGCTACTTCAACCCCACCCGCGAGACGGCGCGCTACGCGGTCGTCATCACCAGCACGCCTTCTCACGCCAACCGGAAATGACCATGACTGCTGCCACCACTCCGCGCCTGCGCGCCCTGTCCACCGTCAGCGAGGCCGAGCTGAACGCGCTGGCCGACGTGCTCATCGACTGCGTCGAGGGCGGCGCCTCGGTGAGCTTCATGCAGCCGCTAACGCCCGAGCGCGCGCGGGCCTTCTGGCGCCACGTGGCCGACGGCGTGGCGCGCGGCGAGCGCGAGCTGCTCGTGGCCGAGGACGACGCAGGCATCGTCGGCACCGTGCAACTGGTGCTGGCACAGCCCGAGAACCAGCCGCACCGCGGCGAGGTCGCGAAGATGCTGGTGCACCGCCGCGCGCGCCGCCACGGCCTCGGCGCGCTGCTGATGAAGGGCGCCGAACAGCGCGCACGCGACCACGGCAAGACCCTGCTGGTGCTCGACACCTCCAGCCCCGAGGCCGAGCGGCTGTACACCCGCTGCGGCTGGCAGCGCGTGGGCACCATCCCCGGCTACGCGCTGCTGCCCGACGGCACGCCGTGCGGCACCACCTACTTCTACCGCGCGCTCGGCGACTGACGGCCGTGCGGTCTACAGTCGGCCGGTCCGTTCATTTCTCATCGCCATGAAACACCCCTTCGCCGAACTGATCGACCTGCACTGCGAGCAAGCCTCCGCCGGCGCCAGCACCATGACGCTGGTGGTCGCGCCGCAGCACCTGAACCCGCACGAGGTGGTGCACGGCGCCGTGCTCTATGCGCTGGCCGACACGGGCATGGGCACGGCGCTGTACCCCACGCTCGAGGCGGGCGAGATCTGCGCCACCATCGAGATCAAGATGAACTACTTCAAGCCCGTGTTCGAAGGCCAGGTCGTCTGCAGGACCACGCTGCTCAACCGCGGGCGCACTGTCGCCAACCTGGAGTCGCGGCTGTACGTGGGCGAGGTGCTCGTGGGGATGGCGAACGGCAACTACGCGATCTTCCGGCGCAGCCGCGCCGAGGGCTGATGTTCATGGCGTGACGCCGCAGGTGCGCTGGCCTGGCGCCGGCACGCGGACCGGGGCCACCGGCGTCGCCGCCCGCTTCGCTGCTGCCACATGCAGCAGCAGCGCCACCACCACCATCGCCACGCCGACGATCTCGTGCGTCGCGGGCGGCTTGCCCAGCGCCACCCCCATCAGCAACGCCGACACCGGCACGAAGTTCAGGAAGGCCGTGCCCGTGACCGCGCCGAGCGCGCGCACGCCGTGGTTGAAGGCCAGCACCGCGAGCGCCGACGGCACCAGCCCCACGTACAGCAGCACCTGCCACGACAGGCGCAGCCCCTGCGCATCGGGCGCGGGCGATGCGCCCAGCACGGTCATGCCCACCGCCACGGCCAGCAGCAGCGGCCACGAGGCCAGCACCGTGAGCGCGGTGTAGTCCACCGTGTCCAGCGTCGGGAAGCGCGCCGCGCCGCGCGTGTAGACCACCCAGCCCAGGGTGCCGACGAAGGCGATGGCGTCGCCGAGCAGCGTGTCGTGCGACAGGCCTGCGCCACCGGGTGACAGCAGCCCGGCCACCGTCGCCACGCCGGCCAGCGCCAGTGCGGCAGTCAGCAGCGTCGTGCGCGTCGGGCGCACGCCGTCGAGCCACCAGCGCAGCAGCTGCGTGGTGATCGGCGTGGTGGCGATCAGCACCGCGCCGTGCGAAGGCACCGAGTGCGAGAGCCCGACGAACAGCAGGATGCTGAACACGCCGAAGCCCGCAAAGCCATGCAGCGCCAGCGGCACCGCGTGCTCCCGCAGCTTGTGCCAGCCGCCGCTGCCGCGCAGGCCCAGCAGCGCGGCGAATACCAGCGCCGACAGGGTGTAGCGGATGAGCGTGAGCCACACCGGCGCCACGTGCTGCAGCACGCCCTTGCCGACGAGGAACAGGCTGCCCCAGCTGGCGGTGGCGAAGAGCAGGGCCGCGATGCCCGGCAGGCGTGAGGAAGGGGAGGACACGGGAAAACCTTTCAAGAAAAAAGAGGGAGCGCGTGGCCTCAAGGATGGGGACGGCCCGCCGCGAAGGCCATTCGTTTCTTTGGACAGGGGCTTCCGAAAAAGCGAACGGACCGCCGCGCCGCACGCGCTCACAATCCGCGGTCATGGAGCTGTACCAACTGAAGACCTTCGTCGCCATCGCGAAGGAGGGCAACCTGACCCGCGCCGCCGAGCGCGTGTTCACCAGCGCCCCGGCCGCCAGCGCCCAACTCAAGGCGCTCGAAGACGAGCTCGGCGTGCGCCTGTTCGAGCGCACGCCGCGCGGCATGTCGCCCACCGCGGCCGGCCAGCGCCTGCTCGAAGAGGCCGAGCGCACGCTGGCCTCGGCCATGCGCATGCAGTCGGCCGCCGACCAGCTGCGCGGCGCGGCGCAGGGCGTGGTGCGCTTCGGCACGGTGGTCGATCCGGTGGCGCTGCGCCTGGGCAGCGTGCTGGTCACGCTGGCGCAGCAGCATCCGCAGGTCACGCTGCAGCTCAAGCAGGGGCTGTCGTACGAAACCCTGGCGGCCGTGCAGCGCGGCGAACTCGACTGCGCCTATGTGCTCAGCGATGCCGAGCGGCTCGAAGGCTTCGAGCTGCGGCGCCTGGGCGTGGTCGACCTGGCCGTGGGCCTGCCGCTGGCGGTGGCGCAGGCGCACCCCGAGCTCACGCTCGCGCAGCTCACCGACCTGACCTGGGTCGGCACGCCGCCCTCGTGCATCCTGCGCGCGCACCTCGAAAAGCTGTTCGCCTCGGCCGGGCGCGACTACCGCCAGGGCGTCACCGCCGACGGCGAGAGCGCCATCCGCAGCATGGTCGCCAGCGGCATGGGCGCGGGCCTGATGCGGCTGGACCAGGCCGAGCAAGGCGAGCGCCAGGGCGAACTGAAGATATGGAACGGTTGGCGCTCACACACGTGGCTGTGCTGGGTCGCGCCGGCCAGCGGCCAGCGCTCGGCGGCGGTCGAGGCCGTGCGCGGCGCGGTGTTCGACGCCTGGGCCTGACCCGGACCTGGTGCGCCCCGGATTTCCGCAGTGGCAGGCCGCGCCGTGGCCTGTCATCATTCGCGGCGCATGACTCACCAAGCTCCCGTCCCCCTCGCCGATCTGTTGAACCGCGCCAGGCAGGCCCTGGCCACCCCGGACGGGGCGCTGCCCCCGGCCCCGCCCGCCACCGACGAGGCCGGCTGCGTGGTGTTCCTCGCGATGGGCGAGGGCGAAAGCCGCGCCCGCGTCGTCATGGGCCGCGGCCCCGACACCGAGGCTGCGTGGCAGGCCGCCGCCGAGGCGCTGGCGGTGAAGGCGAAGCGCGCCGAGCGGCCCGCGCAACGGCTGCGCGCGGAGATCGTCGAGCGCGCCACGCCGATGACCTGGGGCGAACTCAAGGCGCGGCTGGCGCAGACCAAGCGCAACTACTTCAACGAAGGCATCGCGCTCGACGCGCGCTTCGAGACCGCGCTGCTCGCGCAGGAGATGCACGGCAGCGCCGTGCTCTACAACGGCACGGTCGACCACGCGGAGCCCAACAACGGCAACCTGCGCACGCACACCAAGCGCCGCTTCGGCGATGAGCGCGACTTTCCCACCGACGACGCCGCGCCCGTGTGGTGCTTCACCACGCGCGCCGTGTACGTCGACGCCGACGGCGCCTGGCCGCTCACGGCCGAAGGGCAGGCCGCGGGCTTTCGCACGCTCACCGACTGGAACGCCGCGCAGGTGCGCGCGCTGGTCGATTCGGCAAGCGACTACCTGGCAGAACAGGTCAAGCCCACGGGCGAGTTCCACTACGGCTGGTTCCCCTGCTTCGACCGCGCGATTCCCACCTACAACACGCTGCGCCACGCCAGCTCCACCTACGCCATGCTCGAAGGCTGGGAGCTCACGCGCAGCGACGTGCAGAAGGCCGCCATCGACCGCGCGCTGGCCTTCCTGAGCCAGCGGCTGATCCGCCGCGCCACGCTGGCCGACGGCACGCAGGCCGCCTTCCTGGTCGACATCGGCAACGAGATCAAGCTCGGCGGCAACGCCGTGTGCCTGCTGGCGCTGGTGAAGTACACCGAGCTCACCGGCGATGCGCAGTACCAGCCGCTGATGGAGCAGCTGGCGCTGGGCATCCGCTCCATGCAGGACCCCGAGACCGGGCGCTTCGTGCACGTGCTCAACCACCCGGGGCTCGACGTGAAGGAGCCCTACCGCATCATCTATTACGACGGCGAAGCGGCCTTCGGGCTGATGCGGCTGTACGGCCTCACGCGCGACGCGCGCTGGCTCGCGGTGGTCGAGAAGGCCTTCGAGCATTTCATTGCCGCGGGCCACTGGCGCGCGCACGACCACTGGCTGAGCTACTGCGTCAACGAACTCACGCGCTTCAAGCCCGAAACGCGCTACTACCAGTTCGGCCTGCAGAACATGGCGGGCCACCTGGACTTCGTGCTGGAGCGCATCACCACCTTCCCCACGCTGCTCGAGCTGATGATGGCCGCGCGCGAGATGGTGCTGCGGCTCGAAGCCGACCCTGCCCTGCGCCCGCTGCTCGCGGGGCTCGATCGCCACAAGTTCGACCGCGCGCTGGAGCATCGCGCGCGCTACCTCGCCAACGGCCACTTCTGGCCCGAGCTGGCGATGTTCTTCCGCCACCCCGACCGCATCGCGGGCTCGTTCTTCATCAAGCACCACAGCTTCCGCGTGCGCATCGACGACGTGGAGCACTACCTGTCGGGCTATGTGGCCTACCACCGCCTGCTCGAAGCGCGCGAGGCGCAGCAGCAAAGCGCGCAGCTCACGCAGGCCACGGCCGAGCCCGCCGCACCGCGCGGCGCCGAGGGCATCGTGCTGTGGGGCGGCGACGTCAACCTGGGCCGGCGTCAGCACTACCGCATGCACGACCTCGGCGGCCCCGCCCGCATGCTCGGCGACATCGCCGCGCTGCGCGAGGCCGACCTGCGCATCGTGAACCTCGAATGCGTGGTCGCCACCACGGGCGAGCAGGGCGTCGAGAAGGACGAGGGCGGCCCTTACTACTACCGTGCGCGGCCCGAGATGCTGGCGGTGCTGACCGAGGCCGGCATCGACATGGTCGCCACGGCCAACAACCACAGCGGCGACTACGGCCCCGAGGCGCTGCTGGAGCAGCACGGGCTGCTCAACGCCGCCGCCATCGCGTTCGCCGGCACCGGGCCCGACCTCGACTCGGCGCTGCGCCCCGCCTTCCGGCAAGCCGGTGGGCTGCGCGTCGCGCTGTTCTCGCTCGACGCCACGCAGCCGCGCTTCGCCGCCACCGCGCAGCGCCCCGGCGCGGCCTGGCTGTCGCTCGACGACCCGGCGGCTTGGCGCGCCACGCTCGCGCCGCGCATCGCCGCCGCACGCCAGGAGGCCGACGTGGTGCTGGTGGCGGTGCACTGGGGCGAGAACCTGGAAACCGCGCCCTCGCGCGCCGAGATCGCCGTCGGCCATGCCATCGTCGAAGCCGGCGCCGACGCGGTGCTCGGCACCTCGGCCCACGTGCTGCAGGGCATCGAGGTGCACCAGGGCCGGCCGATCCTGCACGATGCGGGCGACCTGCTGTTCGACGCCATCCGCAACGACCTCGCGGACTCCGGCGTGTTCTCGCTGCGCCTGGGACCGCATGGCGTGGAAGAGGTGGTGTTCACGCCGGTGGGCGTGGGCTTCGGTTTCTCGCAGCAGCTCGCGGGTGAGGCGGCCGAAGCCGCCAGCGCGCGCTTCGCTGAACTGTGCCGCGCGCTCGGCACCGAGATGACGGCGCGGCCTGATGGCCGCTGCGCGCTGCAGCTGTCGCCGCCCGAACGCACCGCGCCGGCCGGGCGCCCGCCGCTGGCGCCGCTGTCGGCGTCGCGCCCGCCCGCGCTGGTCGGCCCCGTGCTCGCGCCCCGGCCCGAGTGGTCGGTCGATGCCGTGCCCGAGGACGCCAGGATTCGCCCGCTGCAGTTCGGCCCGCTGCGCCTCGTGGGCATCCGCCTCGCGCCGACGCAGATCATTGGGCGGCGCCTGCTGTGGGTCGAGTCGTTCTGGACCGCCGATGCGCCCGTGAGCGCCGACCTGCGCGTGCAGTTCCGCGCGCTGCCGATGCGCAGCACCACCATGCCGGCCTGGGGCGAGGCCATGGACCACGACCCCTGCGACTGGATGTGGCCCACCAGCCGCTGGACGCCGGGGCGCATCTACCGCGACCGCTACGGCCTGCGCGCGCCGCGCCTGGGCCTGCTCGAGAACGACGTGCTGCAGATCGAGGTGCGCGTGCGCGGCAGCATGCCCGACCTGCCGGGCGCGCGCCGGCTGCCCGTGTGGTGCGGCCTGCGCGTGCCGAAGTTTCCGACGCCGCTGCCCGAGCGCCCCGCGCCCGTGCTGGCGGCGCTGCGCCCCGGCGCAACGCCGCAGGCGTCGCCCGTGTGGACCGCCGACGAGCTGCAGCGCGTGGTCGGCGGGCACTGGCTGGTGCCGCCGCCGCCGGGCTGGTTCGTCAACGCGGTGGTGCGCGGGCCGACGCACATGGCGCGGCTGCCGAAGCCGGCATTGTTCATTGCATCGGACTACCGCACGCTCGCCAGGCACGAGAACTACAGCAAGCCGCGCGCCGACAACCCCGACCGCCATGAAGACGTGCCCGTGCTGCAGCACGCGCTCGCGGGCGCCGTGGTCGCGCACCCGGTGGACGGGCTCGACCCGTCGTTCCCGCTGCTGCAGGTGGAGGACCCGATCCGCGCCATGATCGACCTGGGTGTGGCCGCGCGTGCGCGCTTCAAGGGCCGCGTGGTGGGCGTGACCGGCACCGTCGGCAAGTCGTCCACCATCGCCATGCTGCGCGACCTGCTGCCCGAGGCGGCGCGCGTGCACACCACCATCGACAACTACAACTCGCGCGTGGGCGTGCCGGCGATGCTGGCCAACCTCGCGGCCGACGCCGACGTCTGCGTGCTCGAGATGGCGCAGAGCGCGCTGTGGATGGACCGCGGCCCGATCTCGCTCGTGGCGCGCCCGCACGTGGCCATCCTCACCGAGATCGGTCTGTCGCAGACCCGCCAGACCGCCACGCTCGAGCAGACGGCCGAGTTCAAGTCGCGCATCTTCCTCGGGCTGGAGCCCGGCGGCGTGGCCATCGTGCCCGACCACATCCCCTGCCTGATGCAGGTGGTGCGGGCGGCCGCACGCACGGCGGGCGCCATCTGGGTGGTGGGCAGCAGCCCCGACGCCAACATCCGCATCGTCGACACGCGGCCCGAGCCCGACGGCGGCTGCCGCGTGCGCATCGCGCTGCCGGGGCGCACGGTCGAGTACCTGTTCCCGATCGCGAGCGCCGGGCTGGTGCGCAATTCGGCGCTGGCTTTTGCGGCGCTGCTGGCGCTGGGCTTCGATGCCGAGGCCGCGTGCGCGCGCATGCCTTTCGTGCGCCTGCCGGCTTCGGTGATGCAGCTGCGCCCGCTGCGCACGCAGGGCGGCGTGCAGGCCACGCTGATCGACGACAGCTGGAACGCCGAGGTCATGTCGATGCGCAACGCGATGGAGTTCGTGCGCACCTGCCAGCATGCGGCGCACGGGCCGGTGACGCGCAAGATCGGCGTGCTCGGGCGCATCATCAACCTCGACAAGGAAGCCGAAGCGATGCACCGCAGCCTGGCCGCGCCGCTGCTGGCCTCGGGCATCCAGCACCTCGTGACGCACGGCGCCGAGATGCGCTGGCTGCGCGAGGAGGTGCCGGCCGAGCTGCTCGGCCCGCACTTCGAAGACGCGGCGCAGCTCACCGGCTACCTCGGCGAATTCCTGCGCGACGGCGACCTGGTGCTGGTGAAGGGCGACCGCCAGCAGTCGGACTTCGGCCTCATCTCCGAGCTGCTGCAGAAGCTATGAGCCCCCGCGCGCGCCTGGCCTGTGTGCTCCTTGCCCTCGTGCAGACGGCCTGCGCGCAGCGTGCCGATGCGCCGAAGGCCGCAGCGCCGCGCGAGCCCGCAGCCTCCGCCTCGGCCGAGGGCGCGCTGCTGCACTGGAACCAGCCCGCCGTGCGCGCCAACTGCCCCGACCGCCCGGGCTTTCTCTGGGTGCAGGCGGTCGAGGGGCCGTCGTGCATCCGCTACTTCGCGAGCCGCGACATCGACGACGCGCGCATCGCCATCGTGCAGTTCTCGGGCGACCGCGACAGCGTGATGAACCTGTCGCCCACGCGCATCCCCGGCAACACCGAACCGCTGCGCACGCTCGACGCGCAGGCCGCGAGCGACCGCGCGGGCATGCCGTGGATCTTCATGGCGCGCCCCGGCACCTACGGCTCGTCGGGCGACCACCGCCAGCGGCGCGAGGCGGTGGAGTTCCATGCGCTCGACGCGGCGCTGGAGGCGCTGATGCAGCGCCACCGGCTGCAGCGCGTGGTGCTCTTCGGCCACAGCGGCGGCGCCACGGCCGGCGCCGCGCTGCTCACGCTCGGGCGCACGCGCGTGGCCTGCGCGGTGCTCACCTCGGGCGCCTTCGACCTGCTGGAGCGCGCGCGGTTGCTCGGCCGCTCGAAGGACGGGCGCACCGACACCACGGGCAGTTCGCAGGTCTACGACCCGCTGGACCATGTGGCCGGCATCCCGCGCGACCCGCAGCGGCGCATCGTGCTCATCGGCAACCCCGACGACCGCAACACGCCGTTCGCGTTGCAGCAGCGCTTTGCCGATGCGGTGCGCAAGGCGGGCCACCGCGTCGAGGTGATGACCTACGCGGCCGAGCCGCCGACCTTCCACGACCTGAAAGACCGCATCGGCCTGCGCACCGCGTCGCAGTGCGCGCGCGAGGCACTGCAGTCGCAAGAAGCCCGATGACCCTCACCTCGCGCCCCTTCGGCGCCATGCCCGACGGCCGGCCCGTCACCGAATACACGCTCGACAACGGCCACGGCCTGCGCCTGAGCGCCATCAACCTCGGCGGCATCGTCACCGCGCTGCACGTGCCCGACCGGCAGGGGCGCAGTGCCAACGTGGTGCTGGGCTTGCCGTCGCTCGATGACTACCTGAAGCCGCACCCGCACTTCGGCACCATCGTCGGCCGCTACGCGAACCGCATCGCGGCGGGCCGCTTCACGCTCGATGGCACCGCTCACCAGCTGGGCCTGAACGACGGCGTGAACACGCTGCATGGCGGCGCCACGGGCTTCGGCAAGCGCTACTGGGAGATCGTGCCGGTGCCTCATGAACTCGCCCTCGAGCTGCGCTACACCAGCGCCGACGGCGAAGAGGGCTACCCCGGCGAGGTGCAGCTGATGGTGCGCTACACCTTGAGTGCCACCGCCAACACCTGGCGCATCGACTACCGCGCCACCACCGACCGGCCCACGGTGCTCAACCTGAGCCACCACGACTACTTCAACCTCGCCGGCAGCGGCTCGGTGATGGACCACGTGCTGATGCTGCCCGCGAGCCGCTACTGCCCGGTCGATGCCACGCTCATTCCGCTCGGGCTGGGCGAGGTGGCCGGCACGCCTTTCGATTTCCGCACGCCGACGCGCATCGGCGCGCGCATCCGCGACGGCCACGAGCAGTTGCTGCGCGCGCACGGCTACGACCACAACTGGGTGCTCGACCGCAGCGGGATCGGGCTGGCCCTGGCCGCGCGCCTCGCCCACGAGGCCTCGGGCCGCGTGATGGACGTGCACACCACCGAGCCCGGCGTGCAGTTCTATTCGGGCAACTTCCTCGACGGCAGCCTGCTCGGCAGCGCGGGCGCGAGCCTGCGCCAGGGCGACGGCCTGTGCCTGGAGACGCAGCACTTTCCCGACGCGCCGAACCGGCAGGAGTTCGCGTCGACCGTGCTGCGGCCCGGCGAGGTGTTCGCCAGCGCGACCGAGCATCGTTTCAGCGTTTTGACCTGAGTCTTGGCTTGCGCGCCAGACTGAATGTCGATTCAACCTAGGATTTTTCCTGGACCGATTGGGTATTTGGAGTGCATCAAGGGTCGGCCCTGTGTTTTCGGCAAAGCGAACGAAAGCTCGCCATCGAGGTTCGATCGCAACCAAGAGGATGCCGGTCTTGAGCGGCACATTCAGTCGGCCTCGCTCCTGGGTTGGGTTCTGATCAGCTCACTCACCATGTCCGCCATGGCCTTCATCGCGCGGCGATCAATTTGCCTGAGTCGTTGAATCGTCATGGGCTCGACCCCAAGAATTTTTGCCATGCTGGAGCTCTGGACGACCATGGCCTGGTGTGCAATCTCGTTCCGCTCTCGTCTGATGGCCCTGAGCGTTTGATGCAAATCCGTGTTTGTGTTGCACGACTGGAATTCGGTGGTCAATTCTCCAAGGGCCATGTCCTTGATATCCCTCGTGGACTTCCTGGAACGCTTTCGGGGAGGGGCGACCTTTCGGGGAGGGGCGGCGGGTCCCGTGCTGTTTTCCGCGTGCCTGGTCAGGTACACCTTAAGCGCCGCCTCGATGATCTGATAGCTCCTGAGCGCGTACAGAACTCTCCCTTCGGTCTCCTCCAAGGTCCGAGGCCATTGCGGCAGAGCCCATGTTTCATCCGCAGCCATTTCCGGCTTCTCATTTTTCATGAGATCTAACCTGCAAAAAGCGCCGCCGGCACGCCCGGGCTGTCGATGCGCACGGCGAAGAGCCCACCGGCCAGCGGCTCGCTCTGCAGCTGTGCTTCGGTGCGGCCGTTGCGCGCCGTCGTGATGTAGAGCGTCTGCAGGTCCGCGCCGCCGAAGGCGCAGTCGGTCACGTTGCTCGCGGGCAGCGCGATGCGGCACAGCTCGACGGCGCTCACCGGGTCGTGGCAGGTAATGCACGCGCCGTCCCAGTGCGCGATCCACAGGCGGCCGGCTGCGTCGGTGGTCATGCCGTCGGGCAGGCCGTTGCCCTTCGGGAAGCGGTGCCACACGCGCTTGTTCGACACCGCGCCGGCTTCCATGTCGAAGTCGTAGGCGTACATCGTGTTGATCGCCGTGTTGTTGAAGTACATGGTGCGGCCGTCGCCCGACCACGTCGGCCCGTTGGTCACCTCGAAGCCGTCGTCGTGCCGGGTGCATTGGCCGTCGGCGTCGAAGCGGTAGAGCGCGCCGGTGGGTGCCTTGCAGTCGAAGTCCATGCTGCCGGCCCAGAAGCGGCCGCGGCTGTCGCACTTGCCGTCGTTGAAGCGGTTGTTGATGCGCTCGGGTTCGGGCTGGTGCAGGTAGCGCGGCTTCGTGGTGTCGCCGGGCGCGGTGGTGTCGAACAGCGCGAAGCCGCGGCGCAACGTGAGGAACAGGCCCGGCGCCGACGCGCGCTCGGAAATCGCGGTGATCTCTTCGTCGAAGTGCCAGGTGCGCTGCGCGCCCGTGGCCGGGTCGTAGCGGAACAGGCGCGGCTGCAGGATGTCGATCCAGTACAGCGCCTGCTCGCGCACCGACCACAGCGTGCCTTCGCCGAGGTCGGCGGCGGCGGGCCAGAGGCATTCGGGGGTGCCGAGCACGCGGGGCGCTGCGAGCGGGGAAGAAGGGGCGCTTGTCTCTTGCATGTTCATTTGTTCTTTCTGTAGGTCATGTCGCCTTGACGCGGCGGATCGTATCAAGGCATATTGATAATAGAAATTGAAAATAACTGCATCGATTGATATGTGTTTTGCAATGTCACGAGATGCCCCCTGGAGACCTTTTCCTTGAATTCCCCCCAGCTTTCCATTCATCCCAGCCTGAAGGGCCGCACCGTGTTCGTCACCGGCGGCGGCAGCGGCATCGGCGCGGCCATCGTCGCTGCGTTTGCAGCGCAGGGCGCGCGCGTGGCCTTTGTCGATATTGCAGAAGCTGCCAGCGCGGCGCTCGCCGCGCAGATCGCCGAAGCCGGCCACGCCGCGCCGTGGTGGCGCGCCTGCGACGTGCGCGACATCGGCGCGCTGCAGCAGGCCGTGGCCGACGCGGCCGCCGAGCTCGGCGACTTCGCGGTGCTGGTCAACAACGTGGCCAGCGACGACCGCCACACGCTCGCATCGGTCACGCCCGACTACTACGACAACCGCATGGCCATCAATGAGCGGCCCGCGCTGTTCGCGATCCAGTCGGTGGTGCCGGGCATGAAGCGCCTGGGCTTCGGCTCGGTGATCAACCTCGGCTCCACGGGCTGGCAGACCAAGGGCTCGGGCTATCCCTGCTACGCGATCGCCAAGTCGTCGGTGAACGGCCTCACGCGCGGGCTCGCGGTGGAGCTGGGCCGCGACCGCATCCGCATCAACACCGTGTCGCCCGGCTGGGTGATGACCGAGCGGCAGGTGGCGCTGTGGCTCGACGAGGAGGGCGAGAAGGCGCTGCACCGCAACCAGTGCCTGCCCGACAAGCTGATGCCGGAAGACATCGCGCGCATGGTGCTGTTCCTCGCATCGGACGACGCGAAGATGTGCACCGCGCAGGAGTTCACGGTCGACGCCGGCTGGACCTGATCAGTCCATCTCGAGTTTGCGTCCGTAGACGCTCATGCTCGCCGTCTTCAGCGCCTTCATCATCACCTTCGCCGCCGGCGACAGCAGCCGGTCGGTGCGCGTGATGATGCCGAAGGCGTCCATGTGGCAGGGCATGTCCAGCGGCAGCAGCGACACGATGCCGTGCGACGCGTAGTAGCGCGCCACGTCGGTCGCCAGCACCGCGACCATGTCGCTTTGCTGCAGCATGCGCGTGATGAACAGCAGCGCCGGGCTTTCGATGATGTTGCCCGGCGGCGCCAGCCCTTCCTCCTGGAACATCAGCTCGAAGCGGTGGCGCAGCACGCTGCCCGCGGGCGGCACGATCCAGCCGGCGCCGACCACGTCGCGCAGCGTGAGGCCGCTCACGCCCAGCAGCGGATGGCCGGGGCGCACCAGCGCGCACACGGGTTCCTCGGTGAGCGCCTCGTAGCGCAGCTGCGACTTGTCGTGCTCGGCGAACAGCCGCGCCACGAGGATGTCAAGCTTGCCCTGCTCGAGCCGCTCGAGCAGCACCGGGCTGGTCTCGATCTCCAGTGACACGCGCAGGTCGGGCTGCTCGCGCTTGACCATCGCCACGGCCGGCGGCATCAGCGTGAGGCCCGGCGCGGTGATGGCGCCCACGTTCACCTGGCCGAGGCGCCCGGCCTTCAACGCGGTGAGCTCGTCGTGCGCCTGGTTCAGGCTGGCCAGTGCCACGCGGGCGTGGCGAATCATGGTCTCGCCGTACCAGGTCGGGCGCATGCCGCGCGGCAGGCGCTCGAACAGCGGCACCTCGAGCACGTCTTCCAGGTCCTTCAGCAATTTCGACGCGGCGGGCTGCGTCATGTTGAGCACCTGCGCCGCGCGGTGGATGTTGCCTTCCTCGGCCAGCGCCACCAGCAACAGCAGCTGGCGGGTCTTGAGGCGGGCGCGGATGAACCAGTGGTTGTAGGTGTTCATGAAGAGGCTGCGAACGAAGGTCTGACGGGGTTTTCCAGAATCCACCGATTGATATGCATTTTGTCTAAAAAACGATTGGATCGATATCGAAATCGTTTCTAGACTTCCGCCCCAGTCCCATAACAACAGAGACAAGGCAACGCCACGGTGATCCACGGCGAGCTTCGGCAGAGCGTGCGCCAGTACATCAACGGCCGCTGGGAAACCAGCGCGACCACCGGTGTCAGCGTCAATCCATCGGACACCAGCGAAGTGGTGGCCGAGTACGCACGTGCCGACCGGCGCCAGGTCGAGCTGGCGATCCGCGCGGCCAGCGAGGCCTTCGTGCACTGGAGCCACAGCACGCCGCAGCGGCGTGCCGACGTGCTCGACCGCATCGGCGCCGAGCTGCTCGCCCGCAAGGACGAGCTGGGCCTGCTGCTGGCGCGCGAGGTCGGCAAGACGCTGCCCGAGGCCGTGGCCGAGGTGGCGCGCGCCGGCCAGATCTTCAAGTTCTTCGCGGGCGAGGCCCTGCGCGGCGGCGGTGGCGAGAACGTGGCCTCGGTGCGCGCCGGCGTGCAGGTCGACGTGACGCGCGAGCCGGTCGGCGTGGTGGGCCTCATCACGCCGTGGAACACGCCCTTCGCCGTGCCGGCCTCCAAGATCGCCGCGGCGCTGGCGCACGGCAACAGCGTGGTCTTCAAGCCGGCCGAGCTGGTGCCGGCCTGCGGCTGGGCGCTCACCGACATCATCGGCCGCGCCACGTTGCCGGCCGGCGTGTTCAACCTCGTGATGGGCAGCGGGCGCGAAGCGGGCCAGGCGCTGGTCGACAGCCCGCTGGTCGATGCGCTGAGCTTCACCGGCTCGGCCGCCAACGGCGAGCGCGTGCTGCAGGCAGCCGCCGCACGGCGCGCCAAGGTGCAGCTGGAGATGGGCGGCAAGAACGCGCTGGTGGTGCTGGCCGATGCCGACCTCGACCGCGCCGTCGATTGCGCGGTGCAGGGCGCCTACTTTTCCAACGGCCAGCGCTGCACCGCATCGAGCCGCCTCATCGTCGAAGCCGCCGTGCACGACGCCTTCGTGGCGCAGCTGCGCCAGCGCCTGAAGACACTGAAGATCGGCCACGCGCTGGAACGCGGCATCGACATCGGCCCCGTGGCCGACGAAGAGCGGCTGGCGCAGAACCTCGCGTGGATCGACATCGCGCGCGAAGAGGGCGCGGAGCACGTGTGGGGCGGCGAGGCGCTGCAGCGCGCCACCGCCGGCCACTACATGAGTCCCGCGCTCTTCCTGGCCCAACCCGGGCACCGCATCGCACGCGAAGAAATCTTCGGGCCGCTGGCCTGCGTGCTGCGCGCCGCCGATTACGACGAAGCGCTCGCGCTGTGCAACGACACGCCCTTCGGCCTGTGCGCGGGCATCTGCACCAATTCGCTGAAGCACGCGATGCACTTCAGGCGCCATGCCGTAGTCGGCATGACGATGGTCAATCTGCCGACCGCGGGGGTGGACTTTCATGTGCCCTTCGGCGGCCGCAAGGGGTCGGGCTGCGGGCCGCGCGAACAAGGGCGCCACGCCGCGGAGTTCTACACGACGGTGAAGACCGGCTACATGCTGGCCTGACCGAACACATCACAGACTCATCAAGAAGGAGACAACCATGACCATGAATCGCCGCACCCTCAACACCGCGCTCGCCGCCGCAGCCCTGGGCAGCCTGCTGCCCGTGTCCGCCCTCGCGCAGAAGAAACTCGTGCTCGGCTTCGCGCAGGTGGGCGCCGAGAGCGAATGGCGCACCGCCAACACCGAGTCGATCAAGTCCTCGGCCAAGGAGGCGGGCATCGAGCTGAAGTTCTCCGACGCGCAGCAGAAGCAGGAGAACCAGATCAAGGCCATCCGCTCGTACATCGCGCAGAAGGTCGACGTGATCGCGTTCTCGCCCGTGGTCGAGTCGGGCTGGGAAACCGTGCTGCGCGAAGCCAAGGCCGCGAAGATCCCGGTGGTGCTGACCGACCGCTCCGTGAACACCAAGGACGACTCGCTCTACGTGACCTTCATGGGCTCCGACTTCACCGAGGAAGGCCGCAAGGCCGGCCGCTGGCTGGTCGAGAAGATGAAGGACCAGAAGGGCGAGGTGAACATCGTCGAGCTGCAGGGCACCGTGGGCTCGGCCCCCGCCATCGACCGCAAGAAGGGCTTCGAGGAAATCATCAAGGCCGACCCGAAGTTCAAGATCACCCGCTCGCAGACCGGCGACTTCACGCGCGCCAAGGGCAAGGAGGTGATGGAAGCCTTCCTCAAGGCCGAGGGCAAGAAGATCAACGTGCTCTACGCGCACAACGACGACATGGCCATCGGCGCGATCCAGGCCATCGAAGAGGCCGGCATGAAGCCCGCGAAGGACATCACCATCATCTCGATCGACGGGGTGAAGGGCGCCTTCGAAGCCATGATCGCCGGCAAGCTCAACGTGTCGGTCGAATGCAGCCCGCTGCTCGGGCCGCAGCTCATGAGCGCGGTGAAGGACATCAAGGCCGGCAAGACGCTGCCCAAGCGCATCGTGACCGAAGAAGGCATCTTCCCGATGGAAGTCGCGGCCAAAGAGTTTCCCAACCGCAAGTACTGAGGACCGACCGACATGAAACGCAACTTCCTCAAGGCCTCGCTCGCGGGCCTGGCCTTCGCCGTCGTCGGCTTCACGCCGCTGGCCCATGCGCAGGACAAGGGCCTGATCGCCATCTCGATGCCCACCAAGTCGTCGGCCCGCTGGATCGCCGACGGCGCGAACATGGTCAAGTACTTCAAGGACAAGGGCTACAAGACCGACCTGCAGTACGCGGACGACGACATCCCGAACCAGCTCGCGCAGATCGAGAACATGGTGACCAAGGGCTCGAAGGTGTTGGTCATCGCGGCCATCGACGGCACCACGCTGTCCGATGTGCTGCAGAAGGCGGCTGACAAGGGCGTGAAGGTCATCGCCTACGACCGGCTCATCAAGGGCTCGAAGAACGTCGACTACTACGCCACCTTCGACAACTTCCAGGTCGGCGTGCTGCAGGCGCAGTCGATCGAGGCGGCGCTGGGCCTGAAGAGCGGCAAGGGCCCGTTCAACATCGAGCTGTTCGGCGGCTCGCCCGACGACAACAACGCCTTCTTCTTCTACAACGGCGCGATGTCGGTGCTCGACCCGTACATCAAGAGCGGCAAGCTGGTGGTGCGCAGCAAGCAGATGGGCATGGACAAGGTCGGCACGCTGCGCTGGGACGGTGCGGTGGCGCAGGCGCGCATGGACAACCTGCTGTCGGCCTACTACACGAAGAACCGCGTCGATGCGGTGCTGTCGCCGTACGACGGCCTGTCGATCGGCATCCTGTCGTCGCTCAAGGGCGTGGGCTATGGCTCGGGTTCGCAGGCGATGCCCATCGTGTCGGGCCAGGACGCCGAGGTGCCGTCGGTCAAGTCGATCCTGCGCAAGGAGCAGACCTCCACCGTGTTCAAGGACACGCGCGAGCTGGCCAAGGTGACGGTGGCCATGGTCGACGCCATGCTCTCGGGCAAGGCGCCCGAGGTGAACGACACCAAGACCTACAACAACGGCATCAAGGTCGTGCCCTCGTACCTGCTCAAGCCGGTGAGCGTGGACGGCTCCAACTGGAAGCAGGTGCTGGTGGACAGCGGCTACTACAAGGAAAGCCAGGTCAAGTGAGCCAGGTCGGCGAAGCGCGCACGATCCTCGAGATGCGCGGGATCACCAAGACGTTCCCGGGCGTGAAGGCCCTGAGCAACGTCAACCTCGCCGTGCGCGCGGGGGAGATCCACGCGGTGGTCGGCGAGAACGGCGCGGGCAAGTCGACGCTCATGAAGGTGCTGAGCGGCGTCTACCCGTGTGACTCGTACACCGGGGAGATCCATTTCGAGGGCGAGCTTCGCCGCTTCAAGGGCATCGCCGACAGCGAGAAGCTGGGCATCATCATCATTCACCAGGAGCTGGCGCTGGTGCCGCTGCTGTCGATTGCCGAGAACATCTTCCTGGGCAACGAGATCGCGAGCGGCGGCGTCATCGACTGGTTCGCCGCCTATGCGAAGACGCGCGAGCTGCTCGCCAAGGTGGGCCTGAAGGAGCCGCCCACCACGTTGGTGACCGACCTGGGCGTGGGCAAGCAGCAGCTGGTGGAAATCGCGAAGGCGCTGGCGAAGGAGGTGAAGCTGCTGATCCTCGACGAGCCCACCGCGAGCCTGAACGAGAACGACAGCGATGCGCTGCTCGCGCTGCTGCTCGAGCTGAAGCGCCAGGGCATCGCGTCGATCCTCATCTCGCACAAGCTCAACGAAATCGCCAAGGTGGCCGACTCCATCACCGTGCTGCGCGACGGCGCGACGGTGGAAACCATCGACTGCCGCAGCGACCCGATCAGCGAAGACCGCATCATCCGCGGCATGGTGGGCCGCGACATGGAACACCGCTACCCGCAGCGCTCGCCGAAGATCGGCGAGACGGTGCTGGAGGTGCGCGACTGGCGCGTGCACCACGCGCTGCACGCCGACCGTGAGCAGATCAAGGGCGTGAACCTACAGGTGCGCCAGGGCGAGATCGTCGGCATCGCGGGCCTCATGGGCGCGGGCCGCACCGAGCTGGCGATGAGCGTGTTCGGCAAGTCGTACGGCCAGCGCATCAGCGGCTCGGTGCTCATGCACGGCAAGCCCGTGGACGTGAGCACGGTGCGCAAGGCCATCGACCACGGCATTGCCTACGTCACCGAAGACCGCAAGGGCCTCGGGCTGGTGCTGGAGGAAGGCATCCGCAAGAACATCAGCCTGGCGAACCTCGATGCCATCTCCGAACGTGCGGTGATCGACGACGGCCGCGAGTTCAAGGTGGCCAACGACTTCAAGAAGGCACTGAACATCCGTTGCTCGGGCGTCGAGCAGCTGGTGGTCAACCTGTCGGGCGGCAACCAGCAGAAGGTGGTGCTGAGCAAGTGGCTCTTCACCAAGCCGGAACTGCTGATCCTGGACGAACCCACGCGCGGCATCGACGTGGGCGCCAAGTACGAGATCTACACCATCATCGACCAGCTCGCGAGCGAGGGCAAAGGCATTCTCATGATTTCTTCCGAACTGCCCGAGCTGCTGGGCATGTGCGACCGCATCTACGTGATGAACGAGGGGCGCTTCGTGGCCGAGTTCACCGCGGCCGAGGCGTCGCAGGAGCGCATCATGCATGCCATCGTGAGCGCGGGGAGTTCCGTTCATGTCGCTTCCTGAAGCCAACGCGGTGCAGGGCGCCGCTCCCGTGGCCCCGAAGCTCCACGTGGGCTTCCTGAAGAACAACCTGCGCGAATACGGCATGCTGATCTCGCTGGTCGCGATCATGGTGCTGTTCCAGGTGCTGACCGACGGCACGCTCTTGCGGCCGCTGAACCTCACCAACCTGCTGCTGCAGAACAGCTACGTGGTCATCATGGCGCTGGGCATGCTGCTGGTGATCGTGGCGGGGCACATCGACCTGTCGGTGGGCTCGGTCTGCGGCTTCATCGGCGCGCTTGCGGCGGTGCTGATGGTGGAATACGAATGGCACTTCGTGCCGACCGCGCTCATCAGCATCGCGGCGGGTGCCGTCATCGGTGCGGCGCAGGGCTGGTTCGTCGCGTTCCGCAAGATTCCTTCGTTCATCGTCACGCTCGCGGGCATGCTGGTGTTCAAGGGGCTCACGCTGGCGCTGCTGGCGGGGCAGTCGGTGGGGCCGTTTCCGGTCGAGTTCCAGCGCCTGAGTTCGGGCTTCATTCCCGATCCGCTCGGTGGCGACACCTTGCGCACCACCTCGCTGATCGTGGGCGCGCTGGCGGCCGCGGCGCTGGTGTTCTTCAAGCTGCGCGGGCGCGCCAAGCTCAAGGCGCACGGCATGGAGCAGGAGCCGTACGCCTTCTTCCTCGTGAAGAACCTGTTCTTCGCGGCGATCATTCTTTTCTTCAGCTACCTGCTCTCGACCTACAAGGGCCTGCCCAACGTGCTGGTGGTGATGGCGGTGCTGATCGTGGTGTACGACTTCGTCACCAACCGCACGACCATCGGCCGGCGCATCTACGCGCTGGGCGGCAACGAGAAGGCGGCGCGGCTGTCGGGCGTGAAGACGCAGCGGCTCGCGTTCCTCACCTTCGTGAACATGGGGGCGCTGGCGGCGTTGGCGGGGCTCGTGTTCGCGGCGCGGCTCAACACGGCCACACCCAAGGCGGGCCTGGGTTTCGAGCTCGATGTGATTGCTGCCTGCTTCATCGGCGGCGCCTCGGCCTCGGGTGGCGTGGGCCGGGTGATGGGTGCGGTGATCGGCGCCTTCATCATGGGCGTGATGAACAACGGCATGTCGATCCTCGGCATCGGCATCGACTACCAGCAGGTGATCAAGGGGCTGGTGCTGCTGGCGGCGGTGTTCATCGACGTCTACAACAAGAACAAGTGAACGCATGACCGACGGAACCGCCAGCCCCGTGCTCGAACTGCGGGGCATCCACAAGCAGTTCGCCGGCATTCCGGTGCTGAACGGCGTGCAGCTGAAGCTCTACCCGGGCGAGATCCACGCGCTGATGGGGCAGAACGGCGCGGGAAAGTCGACGCTCATCAAGGTGCTCACGGGCGTGCTGCCGTCGAGCGGCGGAGAGATGTTTCTCGATGGCCAGGCCATCCGGCCCGGCTCGCCGCTGGAGGCGCAGAAGCTGGGCATCAGCACGGTCTACCAGGAGGTGAACCTGTGCCCGAACCTCTCGGTGGCGGAGAACGTGTTCGCGGGGCGCTATCCGCGCTGCGGCGCGTTGCAGGGCTTTCGCATCGACTGGGCGGCGGTGAACCGCCGGGCGTCGGAGCTGCTGGCGCGCATCGGGCTCGACATCGACGTGACGCGCTTGCTGTCGAGCTATTCGGTCGCGGTGCAGCAGATGGTGGCGATCGCGCGGGCGCTCGGCGTGTCGTCGAAGGTGCTGATCCTCGACGAGCCGACGTCGAGCCTCGATGACGATGAAGTCGAGAAGCTGTTCGAGGTGCTGCGGCGCTTGCGTGGCGAGGGCCTTGCCATCGTCTTCGTGACGCACTTCCTGAACCAGATGTACGCGGTGTCCGACCGCATCACCGTGCTGCGCAACGGCAACTGGGTGGGCGAATGGAAGGCGGCGGACCTCGGTCCGCAAGCGCTGATCGCGGCGATGCTGGGTCGCGAGTTGGCTGCGCAGTCGGCACGACCCGCCGCGCTGCCTGCATTCGATGAAGCGGCGCCCGCGCTGCTGCAATCCGAAGGACTGGGGCAGGCCGGGCAGTTGCAGGCCACCGACCTGCGCGTGCGTGCCGGCGAGGTCGTCGGCATCGCCGGCCTGCTCGGCGCGGGCCGCACCGAACTGGCGCGCCTGCTGTTCGGCCTCGAATCGCCCGACCGTGGTGTGCTGAAGATCGACGGCCGCTCCGTCAGCTTTTCGAATCCCGCCGACGCGATCCGCGAAGGCCTCGCGCTGTGTCCCGAAGAGCGCAAGACCGATGGCATCGTGGCCGAGCTGTCGGTGCGCGAGAACATCGCGCTCGCGCTGCAGGCTCGCCTGGGCACGCGGAAATTTCTCTCGCATGCCGAGCAGACCGCGATGGCCGAGCGCTTCGTCGCCTCGCTGGGCATCAAGACCGCAAGCGTCGAAACGCCCATCGGCCTGCTCTCGGGCGGCAACCAGCAGAAGGCCATGATCGCGCGCTGGCTCGCGACCGAGCCGCGCTTGCTGATCCTGGACGAACCCACGCGCGGCATCGACGTGGCCGCCAAGCAGGAAATCATGGAAGAGATCCTGCGGCTCGCGCGCGCCGGCATGGCGGTGATCTTCATCTCGTCGGAGATGAGCGAAGTGGTGCGCGTGGCGCACCGCATCGTGGTGCTGCGCGACCGGCAGAAGGTGGGCGAGCTGCCGGGCGGCTCGACCGAGGACGAGGTCTACGAAATGATTGCCGCCGCATGAACCGCCTATCGACTCTCATGAGCCACCGGCTCGCCTGGCCCGTCATCACGCTGCTGTTGCTGCTCGCCATCAACACCGCGTTCAACGCCAGCTTCCTGCACCTCGAATGGCGCGACGGCCATCTCTACGGCAGCCTGATCGACATCGTGAACCGCGCGGCGCCGCTGGTGCTGGTCTCGCTCGGCATGACGCTCGTGATCGCCACGCGCGGCATCGACATCTCGGTGGGCGCGGTGGTGGCCATCGCGGCGGCGGTCGCGGCCTGGATGATCGGCGGCTCGGTGTCCAGCGACGTGAGCCGCTTCCCGATGCCGCTCGCGATCCTCGCGGCTCTCGCCGTCGCGCTGCTGTGCGGCCTGTGGAACGGGTTGCTGGTCGCCAAGGTCGGCATGCAGCCGATCATCGCGACGCTGATCCTTATGGTGGCGGGGCGCGGCATCGCGCAGCTGGTCGCGGACGGGCAGATCATCACGATCTACTACAAGCCCTTCTTCTTCCTCGGCAGCGGCTACCTGCTGGGGCTGCCGTTCTCGCTGTTCATCGTGGCGGCGGTGTTCGCGATGCTGTACCTGGCGATCACGCGCACGGCGCTCGGCCTGTTCATCCAGGCGGTGGGCATCAACCCGACGGCCGCGCGCGTGGCGGGCATCCAGGCGCGGCGGCTGGTCGTCGGTGCGTATGCGTTCTGCGGCGTGTGCGCGGGCGTGGCGGGCCTCTTGATCAGCTCGAACGTGAAGAGCGCGGACGGCAACAACGCGGGCCAGTTGCTGGAGCTCGATGCGATCCTCGCGGTCACGCTGGGCGGCACGGCGCTCACGGGTGGTCGCTTCAGCCTCGTGGGCAGCGTGATCGGCGCGCTGATCATCCAGACGCTGACCTACGCGATCTATTCGCTGGGCGTGCCGCCGGAGATCAACCTCGTGGTGAAGGCGGTGGTGGTGTTCGTGGTGATGCTGATGCAGTCGCCGGAGTTCCGGGCGGAGGTTCGCACGCTGGTGCAGCGGCCGGTGCATGACGGGGGCAGGGCATGAGCGCGGTGATCGAGGCGGCGCCTTCAGTCCAGACCGCGCCCGTGCGCGGGAGCAAGGCAAGGCTCAATCCGAAGTACCTGCCGCTGACCGCGACCATCTCGCTGTTCGTGCTGATGGCCACGCTGGGCTCGGTGTTCTACGACGGCTTCTTCTCGGCGCAGGTGTTCCTCAACCTGCTGATCGACAACGCGTTCCTGATCGTCGTCGCGGTCGGCATGACCTTCGTGATCCTCTCGGGCGGCATCGACCTCTCGGTGGGCTCGGTGATCGCGCTCACGACGATGGTGTCGGCCTCGCTGGTCGAGAAGCACGGGTGGAGCCCGGCCATCGTGATCCCGCTGGTGCTGGCGATGGGCACGGCCTTCGGTGCGTTCATGGGGCTGCTCATCGAGCGCTTCCGGCTGCAGCCCTTCATCGTCACGCTCGCGGGCATGTTCCTCGCGCGGGGGCTGTGCTACCTCATCAGCATCGACTCGATCAGCATCACCAACGATTTTTATTCGGAGGTCTCGCAGATCCGCATTCCGATCTGGGGCGAGGCCTCGGTCTCGGTCAGCGCGGTGATCGCCATCGCCGTGTTGCTGGCTGCGATCTTCATTGCGCATTGCACGCCCTTCGGCCGCGCGGTGTACGCCATCGGCGGCAGCGAGCATTCGGCCATGCTGATGGGCTTGCCGGTGCGCCGCACGCTCGTGGGCGTGTACACGCTCTCGGGCTTCTGCTCGGCGCTGGCGGGCGTGATCTTCACCTTCTACATGCTCTCGGGCTACGGCCTGCATGCGCTCGGGCTGGAGCTCGACGCCATCGCGGCGGTGGTGATCGGCGGCACGCTGCTCACCGGCGGCGTGGGCTACGTGGCGGGCACGCTCTTCGGCGTGCTGATGCTCGGGATCATCCAGACGCTGATTTCCTTCGACGGCACGCTGAGCTCGTGGTGGACGCGCATCGTGGTCGGCGCGCTGCTCTTCGTGTTCTGCCTGCTCCAACGCTTCTTCACCTCGCGCGCCCCGCGCCGCTGACCATTTCCCCATGACAAAGAAACTGCGCTCGACCGAATGGTTCGGCTCCGCCGACAAGAACGGCTTCATGTACCGCAGCTGGATGAAGAACCAGGGCATCCCGGACCACGAGTTCGACGGCCGCCCCATCGTCGGCATCTGCAACACCTGGTCGGAACTCACGCCCTGCAACGCGCACTTCCGCAAGATCGCCGAGCACGTCAAGCGCGGCATCTCGGAGGCGGGCGGCTTCCCGGTCGAGTTCCCGGTGTTCTCGAACGGCGAATCGAACCTGCGGCCGACCGCGATGCTCACGCGCAACCTCGCGAGCATGGACGTCGAAGAAGCCATTCGCGGCAATCCGGTCGATGCGGTGGTGCTGCTCACGGGCTGCGACAAGACCACGCCGGCGCTGCTGATGGGGGCGGCCAGCTGCGACATCCCGGCCATCGTGGTCACGGGCGGGCCGATGCTCAACGGCAAGCTCGACGGCAAGGACATCGGCTCGGGCACGGCCGTGTGGCAGCTGCACGAATCGCTGAAGGCGGGCGAGATCAACCTGCACCAGTTCCTCTCGGCCGAGGGCGGCATGTCGCGCTCGGCGGGCACCTGCAACACGATGGGCACGGCCTCCACCATGGCCTGCATGGCCGAGGCGCTGGGCACCTCGCTGCCGCACAACGCGGCGATTCCGGCGGTCGATGCGCGGCGCTATGTGCTCGCGCAGATGTCGGGCGCGCGCGCGGTGCAGATGGCCAAGGACGGGCTCACGCTGTCGAAGATCCTCACGCGCGAGGCCTTCGAGAACGCGATCCGCGTGAACGCGGCCATCGGCGGATCGACCAACGCGGTGATCCACCTGAAGGCGATCGCGGGGCGCATCGGCGTCGAGCTCGAACTGGAAGACTGGACGCGCATCGGCAGCCACACGCCGACGATCGTCGACCTCATGCCCTCGGGGCGCTTCCTCATGGAAGAGTTCTACTACGCGGGCGGCCTGCCTGCCGTGCTGCGCCGCCTCGGCGAGCACGGACTGCTGCCGCACCCCGGCGCGCTCACCGTGAACGGCCAGTCGCTCTGGGACAACGTGCGCGAGGCGCCGAGCCTGAACGACGAGGTGATCCGCCCGCTCGACAACCCGCTGATCGCCGACGGCGGCATCCGCATCCTGCGCGGCAACCTGTCGCCGCGCGGCGCGGTGCTCAAGCCCTCGGCCGCCACGCCCGAACTGCTGAAGCACCGAGGCCGTGCCGTGGTGTTCGAGAACCTGGAGCACTACAAGGCGCGCATCGTCGATGAAGACCTGGACATCGACGCGAGCTGCGTGATGGTGCTGAAGAACTGCGGCCCCAAGGGCTACCCCGGCATGGCCGAGGTGGGCAACATGGGCCTGCCGCCGAAGCTGCTGCGCCAGGGCGTGAAGGACATGGTGCGCATCTCCGACGCGCGCATGAGCGGCACGGCGTACGGCACGGTGGTGCTGCACGTCGCGCCCGAAGCCGCCGACGGCGGGCCGCTCGCGGCGGTGCGCGACGGCGACTGGATCGAGCTCGATTGCGATGCGGGGCGGTTGCACCTGGACATCAGCGACGAGGAGCTGGCGTCGCGGCTCGCGTCGTTGTCCGCGTCCGATGCGCAACCCATGAGCACGCGCGGCGGCGGCTACCAGAAGCTCTACGTCAACCACGTGCTGCAGGCCGATGAAGGCTGCGACTTCGATTTCCTGGTCGGCTGCAGAGGCTCGGCCGTTCCCCGTCACTCCCACTGATCACACGTCATGACCCCCCGATACCGCGGCATCTTCCCGGTGGTGCCGACCACCTTCACCGAACAGGGCGCGCTCGATCTCGAAAGCCAGAAGCGCTGCGTCGATTTCATGATCGACGCGGGCTCCGACGGCCTGTGCATCCTCGCGAATTTCTCCGAGCAGTTCGTGCTGTCCGACGAGGAACGCGAGGTGCTCACGCGCACCATCCTCGACCATGTGAAGGGCCGCGTGCCGGTGATCGTGACCACCACGCACTACAGCACCCAGGTCTGCGCCGAGCGCAGCCGCCGCGCGCAGGACATGGGCGCGGCGATGCTGATGGTGATGCCGCCGTACCACGGCGCGACCTTCCGCGTGCCCGAGCCGCAGATTTACGAGTTCTACGCGCGCCTCTCGGATGCGGTGACGATTCCGATCATGGTCCAGGACGCACCCGCGAGCGGCACGGTGCTGTCGGCGCCGTTCCTCGCACGCATGGCGAAGGAGATCGAGCAGGTCGCGTATTTCAAGATCGAAACCGCCGGCGCCGCGTCGAAGCTGCGCGAGCTGATCCGTTTGGGCGGCGATGCCATCGAAGGGCCGTGGGACGGCGAAGAAGCGATCACGCTGATGTCCGACCTCGACGCCGGCGCGACCGGTGCGATGACCGGCGGCGGCTACCCGGACGGCATCCGCCCGATCATCGAGGCGCACCGTTCAGGCGACCGTGACCAGGCCTTCGCGCTGTACCAGCGGTGGCTGCCGCTCATCAACTGCGAGAACCGCCAGGCGGGCCTGCTGGCCTGCAAGGCGCTCATGAAGGAAGGCGGCGTGATCGCCTGCGAAGCGCCACGGCATCCGCTGCCCGCGCTGCATCCCGAGACGCGCGCGGGCCTCATCGAGACCGCGCGGCGGCTCGATCCCTTGGTGTTGCGCTGGGGGAAATGAAAAAAGGCGGGCCCGGGTACGCCAGGTACCGGACCGCCATGGGACGGGCTCAGGAAGCGGCGCTGTTGCCCGCTTCGAGCTCGGTGACTTGCAGCGAGAGATCGAACAGCTTGGACTTGCTGGCGTAGTAGCGGTCCAGGCGCCACTCCTTCAGGATGTCCATCGCAAGCTGGAAGCTCTTGTAGTCGAGGCTGTAGAGCGTGATCAACTCGAAGCTGCGTTCGGCTTCGAGCGCCAGCACGAGTTGGGCAAGGATCTTGGCCGATTCGTTGGCCGGGTCCGTTTCAATGAATCGGCGAGCGACCTTGATGGCATTCATGGGAAAGTGTTCCTCGGTTGGCAGGGACCGGGAACTATAGCTAGCACATGCCTGTATTTTGTGACGATTTGATGACAAACGAGGGCATCGCCCGCGAACGTGTCGTCGGTGTTATCACCGAGGCGCATTCCGGGCGATGCGCACCGGGTCACTGCACCGGCACGGGGCGCGGCATCGGCATCGGCATCGGTTCCGCAGGCATCGGTGCCGGCATCGGGGCGGCCATCGGCGGCGGCAGCGTCGCGGCCGGTATGTTCACCACGCGGGTCGAGACCGATTCGCGGATCACGCCGCCACCCATCACGCTGCCATCGACATTGCTGCGGATGTTGCCTGCGCTGCCCAGCACGCGGGCTTCGCAGTCGGCACGCTCGGCCGGCGGCTGCAGGCCGCAGCGGGCCACGGCGTTGGCGCGGTAGTCGGGCGCGGAGGTGAGGCCGCCGCGCGCCGCGGCCTGGCGCGCGGCCCCGGCTTCGCGGATGCAGGCGGCACGGTCCTGCTGGTTGTGGCCGCAGACCGCAATCTCCTGCTGGTAGGTGCTGCCGCCGCCGTCGCCACGGGCGGCCGTGGCGATGGTGGTGGTGGCCAGCCCGCTGAGTGCGAGCAGGGCAAAGATCATCGAACGCGCATTGTTTGGCATGGTGTGCTCCTTGTCTGGCGTATCGGGGTGAAGGCCGGCCTCGCTCGATCAGCGCGCCGGCTGTACGGGCTGCGGCGGCAGCGGGGTGACGGTTTCGCGGATCACGCCGCCGCCCATCACGCTGCCTTCGGTGGAGGTGCGCGCACCGCCGCGGATGCGCGCTTCGCAATCGGCGCGGTCGGCCACGGGTTGTTCGCGGCAGCGTGCGAGCGCGTTGGCGTCTTCGCGTTCCGCACCGGGGGTGGTCAGGCCGTGGCGACCGGCTTCCTGGCGCGCGGCGCCGGCTTCGCGCAGGCAGGCCGCGCGATCCTGTTGCACGCCGTCACAGGTGGCGCGTTCCTTTTGCATCCGCGCATCGCTGCCGGGCGCCTGGGCCGAGGCCAGCGGCGCGCCGGCCATGAAGAAGCCACCGACGGCCACGAGGGCAGCGGTTGAAAGCGTGGAACGGAAGGTGTGGGTCGTCATCGGGGCTCCTGAAGGGGCGCGCCGTGCGAACAGAAAACAGAAAACAAAAGAACGCAGGGCGCGACCGGTGACCCAGTGTGGGCCGGCCGGTGGCGCGGGGCTGTGGGACAAGCCGCACGCCGTGGAGCGGGCCGGACGCGCCCCTGCGTGTGGGACACGTCCGTCAGCGCAAGGAGGGCGGGCCTCCCGCGCTGCGGGGCGGGCGGATCAGCCCTGCGCGATGCGCTGCGCGAGGTGGGCCAGCGCCTCTTCGACCTGGTCCACGAGGATGAGCGACAGGTCGCCCGGCTGCAGCCGCGCCAGCGCGGCGTCGATGGCGACGAACTCGCCGCGGATCTCGTCGATCTGGCGCGTGCGCGAGGCGCCCTGCAGGCCCTGGCGCAGCAGCGCCATGACTTCGCCGTCGGCCCGGCCGCGCTGCGCCGCGTCCTGGTACAGGATCACGTCGTCGAAGGCCTGGCCGAGGATCGCGGTCTGGTCGCGGATGTCGGAGTCGCGTCGGTCGCCCGCGCCGCTGATGACCACCGAGCGCTTGTTGGCGGGCATGGTGTCCACCGCCGACACCAGCGCCTTCATGGCGTCGGTGTTGTGGCCGTAGTCGGCGATCACGGTGGCGCCGCGGTAGTCCATGACGTTGAAGCGTCCCGGCACGCCGGCCGCGTCGTTCATGAAGCTCGACAGGCCGCTGCGGATGGTGTCCCAATCGAGGCCCACGGCCCACGCGGCGGCCACCGAGGCCATCACGTTGTCGACCTGGAAGCCGATGGTGCCGCCGCGCGTGATCGGCACGTCGCGCAGCGCGATGCGTTCGCGCCACGAGCCTTCGGCGGCCACCAGCGTGTCCTGGTCGACGTACACGGTGCGCTTGCCCTGCGCGCGGTGCGTGGCCATCACCGGGTGCATGCGGTCGGCGGTGAAGAAGATCACATTGCCGGGGCAGCCGGCCGCCATGGCGGCGACGTTCACGTCGGCCGCGTTGAGCACCGCGTAGCCGTCGGGAGCCACGTTGCGCACGATCACGCGCTTGAGCACCGCCAGGTCTTCCACCGTGGTGATGTAGTTCAGGCCCAGGTGGTCGCCACTGCCGATGTTGGTGACCACGGCCACCTCGCAGCGGTCGAAGCCCAGGCCCTCGCGCAGCACGCCGCCGCGGGCCACTTCGAACACGGCCGCGTCGACGTCGGGGTGCATCAGCACGTTGCGCGCGCTCTTGGGGCCGCTGCAGTCGCCGCTGTCGGTCTGGCGGCCGTTGACGTACACGCCGTCGGTGTTCGTCATGCCGGTGCGCAGGCCGCTGGAGGCAATGATGTGGTTGATCAGGCGCGCGGTGGTGGTCTTGCCGTTGGTGCCGGTGACGGCCACCACGGGAATGCGGCCGTCGTCGCCGGGGGCGAAGAGCGTGTCCATCACCGCCTCGCCGACCGCGCGGCCGCGGCCGAACGAGGGCGAGATGTGCATGCGCAGGCCGGGCGCGGCGTTCACTTCGACCACGCCGCCGTGCTGTTCTTCGAGCGGGCGCAGCACGTTCTCGCAGACCATGTCGACGCCGCAGATGTGCAGGCCGACCATCTGCGCCGCATCGACCGCGCGCGCGGCCACTTCGGGGTGCACGGTGTCGGTGACGTCGGTGGCGGTGCCACCGGTCGAGAGGTTGGCGTTGTTGCGCAGCACCACGCGCTGGCCCAGCTCGGGCACGCTCTCGGGCGTGAGGCCCTGCGACTCGAGCCGGCCGATGGCGATGTCGTCCAGGCGGATCTTGGTGAGCGAGGTGGCGTGGCCCTCGCCGCGGCGCGGGTCGAGGTTCACGGTGTCGACCAGCTGGCGCACGGTGGAGCTGCCGTCGCCAATCACCTGCGGCGGGTCGCGGCGCGCGGCGGCCACGAGGCGGTCGCCGACCACCAGCAGGCGGAAGTCGAAGCCGGGCAGGAATTTCTCGACCATCACCTCGCCGTACACGGCGGCCGAGTCGTAGGCCGAATTCAGCTGCTCGCGCGTGGTGATGTTCACCGTCACGCCCTTGCCCTGGTTGCCGTCCTGCGGCTTGACCACGACCGGCAGGCCGATTTCTTCCGCGGCGGCCCAGCCGTCGTCGGCGCTGCTCACGGGGCGGCCCAGCGGCACTGGCACGCCGGCGGCGTTGAGCAGCTGCTTGGTGAGTTCCTTGTCCTGCGCGATCGATTCGGCCACGCCGCTGGTGCTGTCGATCTCGGCGGCCTGGATGCGGCGCTGCTTGGAGCCCCAGCCGAACTGCACCAGGCTGCCGCTGGTGAGGCGGCGGTACGGAATGCCGCGCGCCACGGCGGCGTCGACGATGGAGCCGGTGCTCGGGCCCAGGCGTTCCGACTCGTCGAGGTCGCGCAGCTCGGTGATGGCGGCGTCGGCGTCGAAGGCGGTGTCGGCCAGCGCGGCCTGGATCAGCTCTTCGGCCAGCGCGAGGGCGCGGCGGCCCACGTCTTCCTCGGTGTACTGCACGGTGACCTGGTACACGCCTTCTTCGGTCGTGGGCGCGGTGTTGCCGAAGTTGACGGCGCAGCCGGCCTGGGCCTGCAGCGCCACGGCGGCGTTCTCGAGCACGTGGGCCAGCGCCAGCGGCTGGCCGAGCACCATCGGGTGCAGCTCGCCGATGGTCGGGAAGCGGGCGCGCAGGCGGGCTTCGAACCCGTCGAGCTTGCCGACGGCGTTCTCGTCGCCTTCGCAGGCCACGACGGCCTCGATGGTGGTGTGGCGGCTCCAGAGATTGGGGCCGCGCAGGGCGCGGATGCGGGTGACTTTCATGGGGCTACGGCACGGGGCGCGCGGTTGCGGTGATCTTGCGGTGTGACCAGGGCGCCGGCCCCGCGGGTGGCGGGGCGGCGCATCGTGTCATGCCAGTTGTAGTTGGGGCGAAAGGGGCGAGGCCTGCGACAGTTGCAGCGAGGCCAGGGCCGCCTGCAGGTCGGCTTCGAAGGCCTCGACGCCGGCGCCGATCAGGTTGAGCGGAATGCCCATGGCCCAGGCGGCGGCCACGGCGGCCAGCAGGCTTTCGAGGCTCACGCCGACGTGGGTCGCGCGCCAGATGGTCAGGCGGCCCAGGCCGGGCAGGAACGATTCGCTCGTGCCGTTGGCCAGCACCACGCGGTCCTGGCGCACCAGCACGGCCTTGCCGCCTTCGGCCTGGTGCGCGGCGAGCGCGGCGGCCTGCGGGTCGGCCGCATAGAGGATGACGGCGCCATCGCACAGCGGCGCCAGCGCGGCGATGCGCGGCTCGTCGGCGTTGAGCACGGCCGTGCCTTCACCCAGCACCACGTCGACCTGGGTGCGCAGCACCTTGACCATCTGGTCGCTCTCGGTGATGTCGTAGTCGGCCAGGGCTTCGCAGCCTTCGAGGTCGGTCACGATGCCGACTTCGCAGCGGTCGTAGGCCAGGCCGTCGCGCAGGATGGTCTCGGCGCCGTTCTCGATCACCACGGCCTCGACGGCGCGGTTCACGAGCAGGCGGTGGCCGGCGTCCCAGTTGGCGCTGTCGCGTGCGTCGACGCGGCGGCGTTCGAGGAACAGGCCGTCGCGGCAGGCCAGGCCGGTGTGGCGCCCGCCGAGGTTGATGAGCCAGGCCACCAGCCGTGCGAGCACGGCGGTGTCGCGCGAGCCGGCCACGCCCACCACGGGGATGCGGCCGGGCGCGTCGTTCGGGAACAGGTGGTCGCAGATGGCGCGGCCCACGGGGCGCGGCGAGCCGATGGCCGGCTTCAGGTGCATCAGCAGGCCCGGGCCGGCGTTCACTTCGACGATCGCGCCGCCCTGCGGGCCCAGCGGCTTGGAGATGTCTTGCGCGACCATGTCGATGCCCGCGATGTCCAGGCCGACCACGCGGGCGGCGAGCACGGCGGCATGCGCCACCTCGGGGTGCACGAGGTCGGTGCAGTCGTAGGCCATGTTGCCGTTGCGCTGGATCGTCACCACGCGGCCGGCGGCCGGCACCGAGTTGCCGTCCAGTTCCTGGCGCTTGAGCTCCAGTTGCAGCTTGGCGTCGGTGGCCAGCACGATCACGTCGAGCGGAAATTCTTCTTCGGCGCCGCGGCGCGGGTCGCTGTTGAGCTGCTTGTCGATCAGCCCGGCCACGGTGTTCGTGCCGTCGCCGGTCACGGTGATGATCTCGCCGCGTGCGGCCGCCACCACCTCGCCGCCCACCACCAGCAGGCGGTGTTCGTGGCCGCGGATGAAGCGCTCGACCATCACGTCGCTGCCTTCGGGCTCGGCGACCGCGAAGGCGGCCATGACTTCCTCGCGCGTGGTCAACTCGAGCGACACGCCACGGCCGTGGTTGGCGTCCGACGGCTTCACGACCACGGGCAGGCCGATGTCCTCGGCGGCTTCCCAGGCTTCTTCGGGCGACTCGACCACCTGGCCGTGCGGCACGGGCACGCCGCAGCTGGCGAGCAGCGACTTGGTCAGCTCCTTGTCGCTGGCGATCGATTCGCCGATGGCGCTGGTGTAGTCGGTCTCGGCGGTCCAGATGCGCTGCTGGTTGGCGCCGTAGCCCAGCTGCACCAGGTTGCCGCTGTTCAGGCGCATGTGCGGAATGCCGCGGTCGGTGGCGGCGGACACGATGGCCGCGGTGCTCGGGCCGAGGTAGCAGTCTTCGACCTTGGCCTTGACGGCCTCGACGGCGGTCTGCACGTCGGCGGCGGTGAACGGGTCGTTGTTGATGGCCGCCATCAGCAGGCGGTGGCCTTCGGTGAGCGCCACGCGGGCGACCTGCTCGTCACGCGCGCGGAACACCATGCGGTACACGCCGTGCTCCGAGGTGCTGCGGGTCTGGCCGAAGCCGGTCGGCATGCCGGCCAGGTTCAGCAGCTCGATCACGACGTGCTCGAGCACGTGGCCCGACCAGGTGCCTTCGGTCAGGCGCTGGATGAAGCCACCGCGCTCGCCCACGCCGCAGTGGTGCTCGATGAGCGCCGGCAGCAGGGTGGTCAGCCGGTCGGTGAAACCGTCGATCTTGTTGGAGGGGAAGTCTTCCAGTTGGCCCAGGTCGAGCCAGACTTCGAGCACCGGACGGTAGGTCCAGAGGTTGGGACCGCGCAAATAGTTGATGCGCAGCAATTGGATGTCGTCGAAACGGGTCATGCAAACGTTCGATGTGCTTTGGCCGAGCACCACGGCGCCTTCAAGCGCTCCCATGGCGATCGGTCAGAATCGGCGCCCGACCAAGGGCGCCATGACGCGGTCCCTGCGGCCCGCGACGGGCAAGAGTCAAATAAACACAATGCAACATCACGATCCAGTCGGCGCCCAGGCGGGCGAAACGGAGGCGGTCTCAGGCGTGCTGAAAAGCCGACTCGCAGGCGCTGAAAACGTTTCGGTAACACTTGCGGTTGACCTCGACGACCAACTTCGCTTCGCCACCGGCCTCGTCGCCCTGACCGACCAGCGGCTCATCGCCCTGGAACCCGGCGGCGAGTGGCGTGAGTGGCCACTCACCGATCAGGCCTTGGAAATGCGCCTTTCCGACCACGCAGGCGTCGGAACCCTCGACCTCATCGGCCCCGCCGGACAGCTCGCCCGCTGGCGCTACACCCTGGCCGGCCAGCCGGCGGCGCTGAAGCTGCTCAAGCTGTTCGGCCAGCGCGCCGCGCCCGCTGTCGCGAAGGCGACAGAAGAGGTGCCCGAACTTCTCGACGTGGACGGCACCGACACCGAGCTCCAGACCCCGCCCTCGACCTGGGTGCTGCTGCGCCTGGGCCGCTTTGCCGGGCCGTACCGCAAGCAGCTGATCCTCGGGTTTGTCCTGACCCTGATCTCCACCGCCGCCACGCTGGTCCCGCCGTACCTGACCATCCCGCTGATGGACGACATCCTGATCCCGTTCCAGAACGGGCAGAAGATCGATTCCGGCCGGGTCGGCCTCTACCTGGGCGGGCTGCTGATCGCGGCGCTGGTCGGCTGGGGGCTGGGCTGGGCACGCACCTACCTGCTGGCGCTGGTGTCCGAGCGCATCGGCGCCGACCTGCGCACCACCACCTACGAGCACCTGCTGACCCTGCCGCTGGACTACTTCGGCGGCAAGCGCACCGGCGACCTGATGGCGCGCATCGGCTCGGAAACCGACCGCATCAACGTCTTCCTGTCGCTGCACGCGCTCGATTTCGCGAATGACGTGCTGATGATCGTCATGACGGCGGCCATCCTGATCTCGATCAACCCGCTGCTGGCCGTGGTCACGCTGGTGCCGCTGCCCTTCATCGCCTGGATGATCCACGTCGTGCGCGACCGCCTGCGCACCGGCTTCGAGAAGATCGACCGCGTCTGGTCCGAAGTGACCAACGTGCTGGCCGACACCATCCCCGGCATCCGCGTGGTGAAGGCCTTCGCGCAGGAGCGCCGCGAAGCCGAGCGCTTCCGCGTCGCCAACGCCTACAACCTGCAGGTCAACGACAAGCTCAACCGCACCTGGTCGCTGTTCACGCCGACCGTGTCGCTGCTCACCGAAATCGGCTTGCTCGTGGTCTGGGCCTTCGGCATCTGGCAGGTGGCGCGCGGCAGCATCACGGTGGGTGTGCTCACCGCCTTCATCGCCTACATCGGCCGTTTCTACACGCGGCTCGATTCGATGAGCCGCATCGTCTCGGTCACGCAGAAGGCGGCCGCCGGCGCCAAGCGCATCTTCGACATCCTCGACCACGTGAGCAACGTGCCCGAGCCGGCCAACCCGGTGAAGGTGGAGCGCGTGCAGGGCCGCATCGAGATGAGCGGTCTCGGTTTCCGCTACGGCTCGCGCGCCGTGATCCACGACCTCGACCTGACCATCGAGCCCGGCGAGATGATCGGCCTCGTGGGCCACAGCGGCTCGGGCAAGAGCACGCTGGTCAACCTGATCTGCCGCTTCTACGACGTGACCGATGGCGCCATCAAGGTCGACGGCACCGACATCCGCCGCTTCGCCGTGGCCGACTACCGCCGCCACGTCGGGCTGGTGCTGCAGGAGCCGTTCCTGTTCTTCGGCACCATCGCGCAGAACATCGCCTACGGCAAGCCCGACGCCACGCGCGAAGAGGTGGTGGCGGCGGCCCGTGCGGCCCACGCGCACGACTTCATCCTGCGCCTGCCGCACGGCTACGACTCGCTGGTGGGCGAGCGCGGGCAGGGCCTGTCGGGCGGCGAGCGCCAGCGCATCAGCATTGCGCGCGCGCTGCTCATCGACCCGCGCATCCTGATCCTCGACGAGGCCACCTCGGCCGTCGACACCGAGACCGAAAAGGAAATCCAGAAGGCGCTCGACAACCTCGTGCAGGGCCGCACCACCATCGCCATCGCCCACCGCCTGTCGACGTTGCGCAAGGCCGACCGCCTCGTTGTCATGGACCGCGGCGAGGTGGTCGAGGTCGGGCCGCACGACGCGCTCATGGCCAAGCAGGGCGCCTACTGGCGCCTCTACCAGGCGCAGCTGCGCCAGGGCGACGAAGACGATGTGAGCGAGGGCGCCGCCGACGAGCGCGCCAACGCCCAGGCGCCGCTGGCCGTGAGCCACGCCGCCCATCCGGCAGGGGACGTGTGATGAGTAGCAGCACCAATACCAACATCAGCTTCGAACTCGCACGCGACACCTTCGGGCGCCTCGTGCTGACCGACGCGCAGGGCGAGCACCACGTGGGCGTGACGCCCGTGCGCGCCTTTCCGCTCAGCGCGCCCAACGAGGGCGTGTCGCTGGTCGGCAGCGAAGGCCGCGAACTCGTGTGGGTCGACCGCGTCGACCAGCTGCCCGCGCCCACCCAGGCGCTGCTGACCGAGGAACTCGCCGTGCGCGACTTCGCGCCCACCTTGCTGAAGCTGCACGGCGTGTCGAGCTTCGGCGTGCCCAGCACCTGGACCGTGAGCACCGACCGCGGCGACACCAGCTTCGTGCTCAAGGCCGAGGAAGACATCCGCCGCCTCGACGGCGGCGCGCTGCTCATCGCGAGCGCGCACGGCGTGCAGTTCCGCATTCCCGATGCGAAAGCGCTGGATCGCGCGTCGCGCAAGCTGCTGGAGCGCTTTCTCTAGAAGCAGCGCAGAACAGGGCGGCCCGCAGCATCGATCGGCTGCGAAAATCGTGCATTTGCACTACAACGGCCCCGCCGTTGACGGACATGCCCCTGCACACCACCGCCCTCGTTCTCTTCTCCGGCGGCCAGGACTCGGCCACCTGCCTGGCCGAGGCCCTGTCCAAGTACCAGCGCGTCGAAACCCTGGGCTTCGACTACGGCCAGCGCCACCGTGTCGAGCTCGACGTGCGCGGCACCGTGCTCGCCAAGATGCGTGAGCGCTTTCCCGAATGGGCGCCGCGCCTGGGCGAAGACCACGTGCTCACGCTCGCCGCACTGGCCCAGCTCGGCGGCTCCTCGCTCACTGAAGAAGTCGCCTTCGCCATGCAGGCCGACGGCCTGCCCAACACCTTCGTGCCGGGGCGCAACCTGCTGTTCCTCACGCTGGCGGGCGCGCTGGCCTACCGGCGCGGGCTGCAGGTGATCGTCACCGGCGTGTGCGAAACCGACTTCTCGGGCTACCCCGACTGCCGCGACGACACCATGAAGGCCATGCAGCTCGCGCTGTCGCTCGGGCTGGAGCGCCGCCTCGTGATCGAGACGCCACTCATGTGGATCGACAAGGCCGAGACCTGGGCGCTGGCCCAACGGCTGGGCGGCCAGCCGCTGGTCGACCTGATCGTGGAAGAAACCCACACCTGCTACCTCGGCGACCGCGAACACCGCCAGGCCTGGGGCTACGGCTGCGGCGAATGTCCGGCCTGCGACCTGCGCAAGAAAGGCTGGGAGCGTTACGTCGCTGCGGCCTGAGCCGCTGTAGAGGTATCGAGCCGGTAGCGTGCGCCGCCGGCTGCACTTTCGTCCTGCGGCACCAGCGTCCACCGCTGGCCGTGGAAGTCGCCCACCGCCGGACGGTGCGCGATCGACACCATCGCACCGCCGCCCGCGCGCACCGTGTCGGCCAGCCGCTGGTAGAGCACGGCTTCGGCCGGTGCATCGAGCGCGCTGGTCACTTCATCGGCGAAGAGCCACGCCGGTTTCTTCAGCAGCACCCGCGCGATGGCCAGCCGCTGCTGCTCGCCGCCCGAGAGCTTCTGGCTCCAGGCGTCGCTGTCGTCGAGCCGGTTCACCAGGTCGGGCAGCAGCGCATCGGCCAGGGCCTGGCGCAGCTGGTCGTCGCTGAAGCCGGCGGCCGGGTGCGGGTAGGTCAGCGCCTCGCGCAGCTTGCCGTCGGGCAGGTAGGGGCGCTGCGGCATGAAGACCGCGTCAGCCGGGGCCTGCACCTTGCCGCGCGCAAACGGCCAGATGCCCGCGAAGGTGCGGAACAGCGTCGACTTTCCGCTACCCGACGGGCCTTGCAGCAGCACGCTGTCGCCGGGGCGCACCGCCAGCGCGGCGCCGGCCAGCAGCTGCGTGCCGTTGGGCAGCGCGAGCGTGAGGTCGCTGGTGCCCAGCGCAGCGGCGCCTTCTTCGCGTTGCAGGGCATCTTCGCGCGCGGCGTGGGCGCGCATCGCGTCGTCGAAGCTGATCAGGCGGTCGGTGGTGGCGCGCCAGACGGCCACCTTGTCGTAGTTTTCGACGAACCAGCTCAGCGATTCCTGCACCTTGTCGAAGGCCGAGGAAATCTGCATGAGGGCACCCAGCTGAATGGCGCCGCTGAAGAAGCGCGGCGCTGACACGAGGAACGGGAAGATCAGCGAGGCCTGACCGAACATCGCGGTGAAGGTGACCAGGTTCTTCCGCTTCTTGATCAGCTGCAGGTAGTTGCGCAGCACCGCGCCGAAGCGCGTGTCGAGCTGGCCACGCTCCACTGTTTCGCCGTGGTCGAGTGCGATCGCTTCGCTGTACTCGCGCACGCGCACCAGGTGGTGGCGGAAGTCGGCCTCGAAGCGCTGCTGGCGGAAGTTCAGGCCGATCAGCGGCCGGCCGATGAAATGCGTGATGACCGTGCCGACCACGCAGTAGACCAGCGCCAGCCACACCATCGAGCCGGCGACCTGGTAGGTGCTGCCGCCCAGCGACAGGTCGAAGGTGCCCGACAGGCCCCACAGGATGCCGATGAAGCTCAGCAGCGTGACCACCGCGTTCAGCAAATCCATCGACAGCACCATCGTGGCATTGGTGAACATCTGCATGTCCTCCTGGATGCGCTGGTCGGGGTTGTCGGGCGTGACGCCGTCGGCCTGCGCGTAGCGCGCCAGCTCCAGGTGATAGAAGGTCCGGTCGGCCATCCAGCGGTCGAGGTAGTTCCGGGTCATCCAGGCGCGCCAGCGCAACTGGAGCATCTGCGTCACGTAGAACTTCGCCACCTGGATCGCGATGTTGAAGAAGGCCAGCACGGCGAACACGCGGATCTCACGCCAGAAGACCACCGCGTCCTTGTTCTGCAACGCATCGTAGAAGCGGCCGTACCACTGATTGAAGAGCACCAGCGCGTACACGTACGCCAGGTTCAGCGCCACGATGCCAGCGAACATCAGGCGCGCCCGCCATTTCTCCTCGTCCGAGTTGAAGTAGGGCGCCGCGAGCCGCAGCACGCGGCGCACGACCTGGACGAACGTGCTGACACGCGCCGCGACAGTGGGGGATGGAGCAGATGACATGCGGATTTCCTCGCAGGCGCCGATGCGCCGGACCTCGTGAGGCGCCCATCGTAGACAAGTGCGTCTTAAGCGGGGCTGAAGGCGGCTCCTTCCGCCCGGAGCGATGCGCCGGCCCTCAGCGCAGCATCACGCGCGCCGCCGCCGCCAGGAAATGCGCCAGCGGCGGCGTTCGCAGCCCCTCGGCCTTGGCGGCCTCGTCCCACAGCCGCAGCCGCACCGCGTCGCCCGACCACGGCAGGCCCGCAAAGCGCTGCGCCGCGTCATCGTCCATCACACCGCCCTGCAGCGCCAGGCTGCGCACCGAATCGGGCGAGAGCTTCGACACGTAGCCCGGGCGCGTCGCGCACAGGTAGCGCTTGGCGTCCACGTGCAGGCGGATCGGCTCGCGCACCGCCACGTCGAAGGCGCCGCGCAGCAGCGGCAGCGCGATGTACTGGTGGCGGTCGTCAATGCCCAGTTCGGTGGGCGAGAGCGACAGCGTCTGGTGCTCGGCGATCAGCAGGTGCCCCAGGTCGTGCAGCAATGCGGCCGTCACGAGCGTGTCGCCGGCGCCGGCCTGTTCGGCCAGCCAGGCGCATTGCAACGCGTGTTCGAGCTGCGACACCGGCTCGCCCGCGTACGCCAGGCCGCCGCGTTCGGCGAACAGGCGAGCGATCTCGGCGAGGTCGAGTGTCATGGGATTGCAAAAGAACGGTGTGCGACAGCCTGTACAGGCTCGCGTCGCTCGATGACAGCCGTGTGACGAAAGTGCAAACGCCGCGGCGCGGGTACGGCCGTGTGACAAACCTTTGTCACATAGCGCTGCGAGCATCGCTGCGTTCACGGCCCCGGCCGTGTTTTCTTTTTGCGTACACCGCCAGTTCTTACCTCGAGGGAATCTCCCATGCTGCATCGTCGTCTGATGTGGGCCGCCGTGCCCGCCGCCCTGTTCTCGCTGGCCTTCGCCGCTTCGGCCCAGGGCCGCACCGAGCTGCTGGTCTACACCGCGCTCGAAGCCGACCAGGTGCAGGCCTACAAGGCCGCCTTCGAAAAGGAGAACCCGGCCATCGAGCTGAAGTTCGTGCGCGACTCCACCGGCATCGTCACCGCCAAGCTGCTGGCCGAAAAGGCCAACCCCCAGGCCGACGTGGTGTGGGGCCTGGCCGCCACCTCGCTGATGCTGCTGGACAAGGAAGGCATGCTCCAGCCCTACGCCCCCAAGGGCCTGGACGCCATCAAGCCCACCATGCGCGACACCGCCAACCCGCCCAAGTGGGTCGGCATGGACGTGTGGTCGTCGGCCATCTGCTTCAACACCGCCGAAGCCACGAAGAAGAACCTGCCCAAGCCCACCAGCTGGGCCGACCTGACCAACCCGGTCTACAAGGGCCAGATCACCATGCCCAACCCCGCTGCCTCGGGCACCGGCTACCTCATGGTGTCGGGCTGGATCCAGATGATGGGCGAGGACAAGGCCTGGAAGTACATGGACGCGCTGCACCAGAACATCGGCGTGTACAGCCTGTCGGGCAGCAAGCCCTGCCGCCAGGCCGGCGCCGGCGAGTTCGCGCTGGGCATGTCGTTCGAATACCGCGCCAACAAGACCAAGCGCGACGGCGCCCCCATCGACATCGTGCTGCCCAAGGAAGGCCTGGGCTGGGACATGGAAGCCACCGGCATCATCAAGACCAGCAAGAAGCAGGACGCCGCCAAGGCGCTGGCCGACTGGGCCGTGACCAAGCAGGCCAACGAGCTGTACGCGAAGAACTTCGCCGTGCTCGCACTGCCGGGCATCCAGGAAAAGCTGGAGTTCGTGCCGGGCGACGTCGAGAAGCTGCTGGCCAAGAACGACTTCAACTGGGCTGCCGCCAACCGCGACCGCATCCTGACGGAATGGTCGAAGCGCTACGACGCCAAGGCTGAAAAGAAGCCGATGTGATCGGGGTTCCGGGCAGCCGCACATGACCAGCTTTCTTTCCCTTCGCGGCATCGGCAAGTCCTTTGGCGCCACGCGCGTGCTCGACGGCATCGACCTTGACATCGAGCCCGGCGAGTTCGTCTGCCTGCTCGGTCCTTCGGGCTGCGGCAAGACCACGCTGCTGCGCATCGTGTGCGGCATCGAGCGCGCCGACAGCGGGCAGATCCTGCTCGGCGGCCAGGACATCGCGGGCCTGCCGCCCGCGGCGCGCGGCTTCGGCGTGGTGTTCCAGTCGTATGCGCTGTTCCCCAACCTCACGGCGGCGCAGAACATCGCCTACGGCCTGCACCCCACGGGCGCCTTGGCGCGCGAGATGGCCAAGCGCTCGCGCGAAATGCTCGATCTTGTCGGCCTCACCGCGCATGCCGACAAGTACCCGGTGCAGCTCTCGGGCGGCCAGCAGCAGCGCATCGCGCTGGCGCGCGCCCTGGCGCCCAACCCGCGCCTGCTGCTGCTCGACGAGCCGCTCTCCGCGCTCGACGCGCAGGTGCGCGCCACGCTGCGCAGCGAAATCCGCGCGCTGCAGAAGCGCCTGGGCATCGTCACCATCATGGTCACGCACGACCAGGAAGAAGCGCTCTCGATGGCCGACCGCGTGGTGCTGATGCACAACGGCCGCATCGAGCAGGCCGGCACGCCCGACGAGCTGTACCGCAAGCCGCGCACCCGCTTCGCGGCGGGCTTCGTGGGCCGCATGAACATGCTGCCCGCCACCGTGCTGGCCGACGGCAAGGTGCGCGTGCGCGACAGCGAACTGTTCTGCGCGCCCGGCAGCCTCAACGTCGGCTCGCAGGCCACCGTGGGCATCCGGCCCGAGCATGTGGTGGTGAAGCGCTTCGGTTCCGAGCTCGGCACCAACAGCTTCGCCGCGCGCCTGCTCGACACCGAGTTCTTCGGCAACCGCACCTCGGCCCGCCTGGCCTGCGAGCCGCTGGGCATCGAGATCGAGGCCGAGCTGCCCGCCGATGCGCGCAGCGGTGGCGAAGAGCCGCTGGTGCCCAGCAGCATGGTGCACATCCAGCTTCCCTTGAACGCGCTGTCGGTCCTGGCGCAATGAAATGACATCGGGCTTGTCGGTGCCTTGTCGTTGGGAGCGCAGTCCTTCAGGGCGCGCTCCCGCCGACGGGGTACCTTGCTCCG
>NZ_JBWKXQ010000027.1:0-80944 GCF_059423125.1 Variovorax sp. GW531-E2
ACCCGACCCCGACCCCGCGTCCAAATGAAAAAAGCCCCGCCGAAACCGGCGGGGCTTTTTTCTTGTGAGGTGCGAAGCGCCGGGTTGCGGCGCCGCGTGCCTTACAGCTTCTGCTGTTGCATGAAGCGGTCGAAGGTGCCTTCGGTGTAGCGGAACCAGGCGTTCTGGTCGGCCAGGAACTTGGACCAGTCGCTGTAGATCTTCTTCCACTCGGGGTTGCTGTTGTTCAGGTCCGAGTAGATCTGCTGGGCCGACTTGAAGGCCGCGTTCATCACGTCCTGCGAGAACGGACGCAGCTTGGTGCCCGAGCCCACGAGCTGCTTGAGCGCGATCGGGTTCTTGGCGTCGTACTTGGCCGTCATCGTGATGTTGGCGTGCGCGGCAGCCGCTTCGACCACGGCCTTGAAATCGGCCGACAGGCTTTCCCATGCCTTGGTGTTGATGTAGAAGTCGAGCTCGGGGCCGCCTTCCCACCAGCCGGGGTAGTAGTAGAACGGGGCGATCTTGTTGAAGCCCAGCTTCTGGTCGTCGTACGGGCCGACCCATTCGAGACCGTCGAGCGTGCCCTTTTCGAGCGCGGGGTACAGGTCGGCGCCGGGGATCGATTGCGGGATCACGCCGAAGGGCTCGAGCACCTTGCCTGCGAACGGGTTGGTGCGGAACTTCAGGCCCTTCAGGTCGGCGACCGACTTGATTTCCTTGCGGAACCAGCCGCCCATCTGCGCGCCCGTGTTGCCGCCCGGCAGGTTGATGATGTTGTACTTGGCGTAGAAGGCGCGCATCAGCTTCAGGCCGTTGCCTTCGTACATCCAGGCGTTCTGCTGGCGGGTGTTCATGCCGAAAGGCACGGCGCAACCCAGGCAGAAGGTCGGGTCCTTGCCGTAGAAGTAGTAAGGCGCCGTGTGCGCCATTTCGACCGCGCCGCTCTGGATGCCGTCGACCACGCCGAAGGCGGGCATCAGCTCGCCGCCCGCGTGCACGGAGATCTGGAACTTGCCGCCCGTCATGTCGCTCACGCTCTTCGAGAACACCTCGGCGGTGCCGAAGATGGTGTCCAGCGACTTGGGAAAGCTCGATGCGAGACGCCAGCGAACGGTGGCTTGCGCGTGAACCGCGGGCGCGATGCCGGCAGCCAGAACGCCCGCGATGCCGGCGTTTTTGATGAGGGAACGACGATCCATTGAATTCACTCCGAGTGCTTTGGAAAAAACAAAACGCGGCTTGTGACCGCGTCAGGGACTTTTGTGAGTCCTTTTGATTGTAAAAACGCGCTTACAGGTGGCCGGCGGGGGTTTACCCTGCGACCTCTTGTCAAACGAAGCGTTTCTTGATCGCGGCGGCAATGCCGTCGGCATCGAGGCCGATCGATGCGAGCAGCTTGGCCGGATCGCCGTGCTCGATGAAGCGGTCGGGCAGGCCCAATTGCAGCACCGGCTTCTGGACGCCGGCGGCCTGCAGGGCCTCGACCACCGCACTGCCCGCGCCGCCCATGATGGCGCCCTCTTCGAGCGTGACGAGCGCGTCGTGCGTGCCCGCGACCTGCAGCAGCAACTCGACGTCGAGCGGCTTGGCCCAGCGCATGTTGACCACGGTGGCATCGAGCGACTCGGCCGCGGTGAGCGCCGGGTACAGCAAGGTGCCGAACGCGAGGATGGCGATGCGCTGGCCTTCGCGGCGGACCTCGCCCTTGCCGAAGGGCAGCGCGTCGAGCGTGAGGTGCGGCGTGGTGCCGGCGCCCGCGCCGCGCGGGTAGCGCACGGCCACCGGGTGGTTCTGTTCGTAGGCGCTCGTCAGCAGCTGGCGGCACTCGCGCTCGTCGGCCGGGCAGGCGATGCTCATGTTGGGAATGCAGCGCAGGAACGGGATGTCGTACGCGCCCGCGTGCGTGGCGCCGTCGGCGCCCACGAGGCCCGCGCGGTCGAGCGCGAACACCACGGGCAGGTTCTGGATCGCCACGTCGTGGATCAGCTGGTCGTAGGCGCGCTGCAGGAAGGTCGAGTAGATCGCCACCACGGGCTTGAGGCCCTCGCAGGCCAGGCCGGCCGCGAACGTGACCGCGTGCTGCTCGGCGATGCCGACGTCGTAGTAGCGATCAGGAAAGCGCTTCTCGAACTCCACGAGCCCCGAGCCTTCGCGCATCGCGGGCGTGATGCCCACGAGGCGGCCGTCGTGCGCGGCCGTGTCACACAGCCACTGGCCGAAGACCTGCGTGAAGGTCTGCTTGGCCGCCGTGGTCGACTTGACCAGGCCCACCTGCGGATCGAACTTGCCCGGGCCGTGGTAGGCCACCGGGTCGGCCTCGGCGAGCTTGTAGCCCTGCCCCTTCTTCGTGACGACGTGCAGGAACTGCGGGCCGTCCAGGTGCTTGAGGTTCTCGAGCGTGGGCACCAGCGAGTCGATGTCGTGGCCGTCGATGGGGCCGACGTAGTTGAAGCCGAACTGCTCGAACAGCGTGGCCGGCACGACCATGCCCTTGGCATGCTGCTCCAGCCGCTTGGCCAGCTCGAACAGCGGCGGCGCATTGCGCAGCACGCTCTTGCCGACGCTCTTGGCGGCGGCGTAGAAGTTGCCGCTCATGAGCTGCGCGAGGTAGCGGTTGAGCGCGCCCACCGGCGGGCTGATCGACATGTCGTTGTCGTTCAGGATGACCAGCAGCTTGCAGTCGCACACGCCCGCGTTGTTGAGCGCCTCGAAGGCCATGCCGGCCGTGAGCGCGCCGTCGCCGATGATGGCCACGGCATGGCGCTTCTCGCCCTTCTGCTTGGCGGCCATGGCCATGCCGAGCGCGGCCGAGATGCTGGTCGACGAGTGGGCGGTGCCGAAGGTGTCGTACTCGCTCTCGGTGCGCTGCGGAAAGCCCGAGATGCCGCCGAGCTGGCGCAGCGTGGGCATGCGCTCGCGCCGGCCCGTGAGGATCTTGTGCGGGTAGGTCTGGTGGCCCACGTCCCACACCAGCCGGTCGTGCGGCGTGTTGAACACATGGTGCAGCGCCACCGTCAGCTCGACCGTGCCGAGGTTGGAGCTCAGGTGGCCGCCGGTGCGCGAGACGTTGTCGAGCACGCAGGCGCGCACCTCGTCGGACAGCTGCTTGAGCTGGGCCCGGTCGTACTGGCGGATCGGCGAAGGGTCGTGGAGAGTGGGAAGCAGCGGAGCCATGGAGGTGGGTTCTTTTTTCTTCTCAGCGGTCGCGGTCGACCACCATGTGGGCCAGGGCACGCAATGCGGCAGTGTCGGGCAGGCCGCTCTTGTTCAGCGCGGCGATGGCATCGGCAAGAAGCTGGCTCGCCTGCGCGCGCGCGCCGTCCAGGCCGAGCAGCGACACGTAGGTGGGCTTGTCGGCCGCTGCGTCCTTGCCGGCGGTCTTGCCCAGGGTTTGCGAGTCGGCGGTGACGTCGAGGATGTCGTCGACCACCTGGAACGCCAGGCCGATGGCGGCGCCGTAGTCGCGCAGCGCCGCCAGCGCGGCGGGCAACACGGAGCCACAGGCGGCGCCCATCTCGACGCTGCCCTGCAGCAACGCGCCGGTCTTCAGGCGGTGCATTTCGCGCAGCTGGGTTTCGTTCAGTGCGATGCCGACGCTGGCCAGGTCGATGGCCTGGCCGCCGGCCATGCCCTGGCTGCCGGCCGCGCGCGCCAGCAGGCGGCACAGCAGGGCCTGCATGGCCGCGGGCACCTCGTCGCCCTCGGGCGCGAGCAGCTCGAAGGCCAGCGCCTGCAGCGCGTCGCCCGCGAGCAGCGCATCGGCTTCGCCGAACTTCACGTGCACGGTGGGCTTGCCGCGGCGCAGCACGTCGTTGTCCATGCAGGGAAGGTCGTCGTGCACCAGCGAATAGGCGTGGATGAGTTCGGTGGCGCAGGCCGCACGCAGCGCGGCGTGGGCATTGCCGCCGACCGCTTCATTGGCCGCGAGCACCAGCAGCGGCCGCAGCCGCTTGCCGCCGTCGAGCACGGCATAGCGCATGGCGTCACCCAGCAGCACCGGCGCATCGACGCCGACCCAGCGCGACAGCGCCGCTTCGACCGTCGCCAGATGAGGCTCGGCCCAGCCGGCCAGCGTCTTCGCGTCCCAGGGGGTGGTGGCAGTGGAGGTCATCGGGACGGCGCTCATTCGGCCGTCCAGGGCTTGAGGCTGCCTGCGTCGAGCACCTTGATCTGGTCCTCGACCGCCTGCAGCTTGTCGCGGCAGAAGCCGAGCAGTGCGGCACCGCGCTGGTAGCTGCCCAGCAGCTGGTCCAGCGGCAACTGGCCCGATTCGAGTTCTGCAACCAGTTGTTCCAGTTCCTGGAGCCCGGCTTCGTAGCTGGCGGGCAGCGGCCCGGTGTCGGGCGTCGCCGCCGGGCTGGTCGTGGAAGGAGAAGGCACCTTGGGCATGCAACGAATCGTGGATGAAACGGAACATTTTAGGGCGGGGGCGCAACGAACCGCCGGGCAGCCTGCGCACGCGCGCGCGACCCTTTGCAACACCCTGTATGACGCCCGGGGATGCGAGGCAAAAACCCGGCGGGCGCAAAAATGCCCCCCGGGTACAATCCCCGCTTCCCCCGCCGGTCGCACCGGCACACCTCTTCGGGCCGTCACCCTTGCAGACGGCGCCTTCCGTTTTTTCTTTTTTTCTCCCTGTGGGGAGCTTGGTCAGGTCCTCCATGTCTGATTTAAGTCTTCAACTGCAGCAGGCCGCGAGCCAACTTCCAGTTACCGCGTATTTCGACGAGGCCTTGTACGCCCGCGAAATGCAGAACCTTTTCGCGCGAGGGCCCCGCTACGTCGGGCACCGACTGGCCGTGCCCGAGCCGGGTGACTTCCACACCCTGCCGCAGGAACACCAGGGCCGCGCGCTGGTCCACACGCCCAAGGGCGTGGAGCTCATCTCGAACGTCTGCCGCCACCGTCAGGCCCTGATCCTGCAGGGCCGGGGCCAGCTCGACACCCAGACCGGCGGCAACATCGTCTGCCCGCTGCACCGCTGGACCTACGCCGCGAAAGATGCGCGCACCACCGGCACGCTGATCGGCGCCCCGCATTTCGACCAGGACCCGTGCCTGAACCTGCACAACTACCCGCTCACCGAATGGAACGGCCTTCTGTTCGAGAAGAACGCCGACGGCAGCGGCCGTGACGTGGCGGCCGACATGGCGGGCCTGGGCCCGCAGGCCGACCTGGACTTCTCGGGCTACGCGCTCGACCGCGTCGAGCTGCACGAGTGCAACTACAACTGGAAGACCTTCATCGAGGTCTACCTCGAGGACTACCACGTCGGCCCGTTCCATCCCGGCCTGGGCAGCTTCGTCACCTGCGACGACCTGCGCTGGGAGTTCAAGCCCGAGTTCTCGGTGCAGACGGTGGGCGTGGCCAACCGCCTGGGCCGCGCGGGCAGCCCGGTCTACCAGAAGTGGCAGGAGCAGCTGCTCAAGTACCGCGACGGCAAGCCGCCGAAGTACGGCGCGATCTGGCTCACCTACTACCCGCACGTGATGATCGAGTGGTACCCGCACGTGCTCACCGTGTCGACGCTGCACCCGGTGAGCCCGACCAGGACGCTCAACATGGTCGAGTTCTTCTACCCCGAGGAAATCGTCGCCTTCGAGCGCGAGTTCGTCGAGGCCCAGCAGGCTGCCTACATGGAGACCTGCGTGGAAGACGACGAGATCGCCGAGCGCATGGACGCCGGCCGCCGCGCGCTCATGCTGCGCGGTGACAACGAAACCGGCCCCTACCAGAGCCCCATGGAAGACGGCATGCAGCAGTTCCACGAGTGGTACCGCAACGCGATGCAACAACCACGCGCCTGAACGCCGCCCCGCCCCGCACCCGCCGGGGCTTTCTTTTTTCTGATCTGGATGTCAATCGATGCAAGCGCTGTGGATGGTGCTCGGGGCCTTTCTGTTCGCCACCATGAGCGTGGTCGTGAAGGTGGCCTCCGAATGGTTCAACAGCGGTGAGATGGTCCTGGGGCGCGGCCTCATCGGCATCGTGTTCCTCTGGCTGCTGGCGCGCAACCGCGGCACCTCGCTCGCCACCAAGTACCCCGGCATGCACGCCTGGCGCAGCACCATCGGCGTGGTGTCGCTGGGCGCATGGTTCTACGCCATCGCCCACATGCCGCTGGCCACCGCCGTCACGCTCAACTACATGAGCAGCGTGTGGGTCGCGGCCTTCCTGGTCGGCGGCGCGCTGCTGGCCTGGGTGCCAGTGCCCGGGCGCGACGGCCGCATCGAGCGCCCGCCGCTGCAGGGCCCGCTGGTGATGACGGTGCTCGCGGGCTTTGCCGGCGTGGTGCTCATGCTCAAGCCCACGGTGGGCGGCGGCGACGGCTTCGCGGGCATGCTGGGCCTGCTGTCGGGCGTCACGGCCGCCTTTGCCTACATGCAGGTGGTGGCGCTGTCGCGCATCGGCGAGCCCGAGCTGCGCACGGTCTTCTATTTCGCGGTCGGCTCGGCCGTGGCGGGCGCCTTCGCCACGGCCGCGACCGGGTTTTCGGGCGGCAGCTCGTGGACGTGGCAGCATGCGCTGTGGCTGCTGCCGATCGGCCTGCTGGCCGCCCTCGGACAGCTGTGCATGACCCGCGCCTACGCCACCGCCAAGACCCAGGCCGGCACACTGGTGGTGGCGAACCTGCAATATTCGGGCATCGTGTTCGCGGCCTTCTACAGCGTGGTGCTGTTCGACGACCGCATCGACGCCGCCGGCTGGGCCGGCATGGCGCTGATCATCGCCAGCGGCATCGCGGCCACCGTGCTGCGCCAGCGGGCCGTGCCGAAGGCGCCGGCCGAGGAACACTGAACGCAGCAGCCACGGCACTTGTCGCCGAACCATTTTTCGAAGGAGCTTTTGCCATGTACACCACCCTCATCTCCGTCGAACAACTCAGGCAGCTGCGCGAGGGCGACTCGCCCCTCATGGTGTTCGACTGCAGCTTCGACCTCATGAAGCCCGAGGCCGGCGCGCAGCTGTACGCCGCCGCCCACATCCCGGGCGCGCAGTACGCCAACCTCGACACCGACCTCAGCGCCAAGCATGGCCTGCCTGGCGCGCGCGGCGACGTGGTGGTGGCGCAGGACGACGGCGTGCCCGCCTCGGGTGGGCGCCATCCGCTGCCCAGCCGCGAGAAATTCGCGGCCTGGCTCTCGTCGGTGGGTTTCTCCAACACGATGCAGGCCGTGGTGTACGACCGCAACGGCGCCAACTACTGCGGGCGCCTGTGGTGGATGCTCAAGTGGATGGGCCACGACGCCGTGGCCGTGCTCGACGGCGGCCTGCAGGCCTGGCAGGCCGCGGGCGGCGAAGTGACCGACCGCGAGGAGCCCGCGCGCTTCCAGTCGAATTTCGTACAGGGCGAGCCGATCGCCAGGCTCGTGACCACCGACACCGTGGTGCGCCGGCTCGGCCAGCCTGACCAGAACCTGATCGACGCGCGTGCCGGTGCACGTTACCGCGGCGAGGTGGAACCTCTGGACCCGATCGCGGGTCACATCCCCGGGGCCCTGAACCGGCCCTTCGCCGACAACATCGGTCCCGACGGCAAGTTCAAGCCCGCCGCGCAACTGCGCGCCGAGTTCGAAGCACTGCTCGCAGGGCGCGATGCGGCGACCGTCGTCCACCAGTGCGGCAGCGGCGTGAGCGCCGTGCCCAACCTGCTCGCGATGCAGATCGCGGGGTTCGGGACGACCGCGCTCTATGCCGGCAGCTGGAGCGAATGGAGCAACACGCCGGGGCTGCCGACCCGGCAAGGCGCAGAACCATGATGCACACCCTGCACACCCGACTTCGACGCACGTCCTCCGGCTTCGCACTGACCGCCGCCGCGCTGTTCGCGGCCGCCGCCCTTCCCGCACAGGCCCAGCAACAGCACGCGCATGTGCACGGCCAGCTCAAGCTCGACGTGGCCATCGACGGGCCCACCATCGTGATCGCCATGGAATCGCCGCTGGACAACATCGTCGGCTTCGAGCGCGCGCCCAAGACCGACGCCGAGAAGAAGACCGTCGAAGCCGCCATCGCCCAGCTGCGCGCGGCCGACAAGCTCTTCACCATCGACCCCGCCGCCAACTGCAAGCTCGGCCCCGTCGACCTGCGCTCCGGCGCGCTCGGCCTGGGCAACCCCGACCCCGCCGAATCGAGCGGGCACGCGGACCTCGACGCCTCTTTTTCGTTCAACTGCACCCAGGCCGCCGCCGCGAAGTTCATCGACCTGAACCTGTTCTCGGCCTTCAAGGGCGCACGCCAGATCGACGTGCAGATCGCCAGTGCGCAAGGCCAGTTCAAGCGCCAGCTGAAGCGCCCGAGCGGCGCGCAGGCGGCGCAGCCTTCCCGCCTGACGCTGGGCAAGTGACAGCGTGAGCACCCTCCCGCAGGCCGAGACCACGCACTTGCGCGTCGTGCTCGCCGCCGAAGCCCTGCGCTTCACCTGGCCCGGCGTGAAGACACCCTGCATCGACATCGAGGCCCTGCGCATCACGGCGGGTGAATCCGTGTTCCTGCACGGCCCGAGCGGCTGCGGCAAGAGCACGCTGCTGTCGCTGCTGGCCGGCGTGCTGGTGGCCGACGAAGGCCGCGTCACGCTGCTGGGCCACGACTGGGCCAAGCTCTCGGGCACGCAGCGCGACCGCGCCCGCGTGGCGCATGTGGGCTACATCTTCCAGCAGTTCAACCTGTTGCCTTATCTGAGCGTGCTCGACAACGTGCTGCTGCCCTGCCGCTTCTCGGCACGGCGCGAGGCGCAGGCCGCGCGCAACGGCAGCTCGCGCGACGAAGCCGAACACCTGCTCGACCAGATGGGCCTGGATCGCGCGCTGTGGAAGCGCCAGGCGCTGCAGCTGTCCGTGGGCCAGCAGCAGCGCGTGGCCGCGGCGCGCGCGCTCATCGGCCAGCCCGAGGTCGTCATCGCCGACGAGCCCACCTCCGCGCTCGACGAAGACCGGCGCGAAGCCTTTCTCGACGTGCTGCTCACGGCCTGCGCCGTGAACCACAGCGCGCTCGTGTTCGTGAGCCACGACCAGCGCATTGCGCAGCGCTTTGCGCGGCACGTGCTGCTGCCGGAGATCAACCGTGCGGCGAGCAACGCGATGGCGGTGGACGCATGAGAGCCTTGTTTTCCATCGCATGGCGCAGCGCCTGGAACCGCCGCTTCACGCTCGCGCTGACGGTGTTCTCGATCGCGCTGTCGACCTTCCTGCTGCTGGGCGTGGAGCGCATCCGCACCGAACTGCGCGAGAACTTCGCCTCGTCGGTCTCGGGCACCGACCTCATCGTGGGCGCGCGCACCGGCTCCACGCAGCTCCTGCTGTACTCGGTGTTCCGCATCGGCGCGGCCACCAACAACATCTCGTGGAAGAGCGTGCAGGCACTGCAGGCGCACCCCGGTGTCGACTGGGTGGTGCCGCTGTCGCTGGGCGACTCGCACCGCGGCTTCTCGGTGCTCGCCACCACGCCCGAGTACTTCACGCACTTCCGCTACGGCGACCGCCAGACCTTGAAGCTGCGCGAAGGCAAGCCCTTCGACGCGCTGTTCGATGCCGTGGTCGGCGCCGAGGTGGCCGACAAGCTCGGCTACCACGTGGGCCAGAAGATCACGCTGGCGCACGGCAGCGGCGAACTCAACGTGGCCGAGCATGCCGACAAGCCCTTCACCGTGGTGGGCGTGCTCGCGCGCACCGGCACGCCGGTCGACCGCACGGTGCACATCGGCCTCGCTGCGATGGAAGCCATCCACCTCGAATGGGTGGGCGGCGCGCCGATGCCGGGCGTGAAGATTCCGGCCGAGCAGGTGCGCAAGTTCGACCTCACGCCCAAGAACGTGACGGCCGCGCTGGTGGGCCTGAAGAACCGCGCCGCCGTGTTCGGCGTGCAGCGCTGGATCTCCACCTACACCGGCGAACCGCTGATGGCCATCCTGCCGGGCGTGGCGCTCGACGAGCTGTGGAGCGTGATCGGCATCGGCGAGAACGCGCTGCTGCTGATGTCGGCACTGGTCGCGCTCGTGAGCCTGGCGGGGCTGGTGTCGGTGGTGATGGCGGGCCTGAACGAACGCCGCCGCGAGCTCGCCGTGCTGCGCGCCGTGGGCGCGGGCCTGCGCCATGTGCTGGCGCTGCTGGCGCTCGAGGGCGCACTGGTCACCGTGCTGGGCGTGCTGCTGGGCGTGACGATGGCGGTGCTCGGCATCGCCCTGCTCTCGCCATGGCTGCAGGCGCAGTTCGGGCTGACGCTGAGCCTGTCCGAACCTACACTGAACGAATGGCTGCTGACGGCGAGCCTGCTGGTCGCCGGCTGGCTCGCGAGCCTGCTGCCCGGCATCCGGGCCTATCGCCTGTCGCTGGCCGACGGCCTTTCTCCGAGAATCTGACCATGACGAAGACCTCCACACCCCGCGTGCTCACCGCCCTGTCGATGCTGCTGGCCGGCGCCGGCCTCGCAGCCGCCGCCTGGGCCGCCGAGCCCGCACCGAAGGACACCACCGCGACCAACCCGCTGGGCGGCAAGCCGGCCGCCACCGCGCCGCAGGCCGCGTCGGGCCAGCCGCGCCAGATCAGCTGGGAAGAACTGGTGCCCAAGGACTGGGACCCGGCCAAGGCCTTCAAGGGCATCGATCTGAGCACGCTCGACGACGGCGACCCGCGCGCCAACGAACTGCTGATGAAGATGCAGGAGGTGTCGAACAACGCGCCCACCAACCCCGCGCTCAACGGCGTGGAGGTGAAGATTCCCGGCTTCATCGTGCCGCTCGAAGAAGCCAAGGGCGAGGTCACCGAGTTCCTGCTCGTGCCCTACTTCGGCGCCTGCATCCACACGCCGCCGCCGCCGGCCAACCAGATCCTGCACGTCATTCCGCAAAAGGGCGCCAAGTTCCGCGCCATGGACACCGTGTGGGTCACGGGCAAGCTGCAGACGCTGCGCAACGACTCGATGATGGGCGTGAGCGGGTACCACGTGAAGGCCAGCAGCGTCACCAAGTACTCGGGCGGCGCCAAGTAACGACACAGAGGTTCTTCCCCGGGCGATCGCCACGTCGCCCGGTGGTCTCGTGGTCCTGCGCCGACAGGACGGGCGGCGCACCGCCGACACAGACCGTTGCATCCGGGGCGCAGGCTGTGTCATCGCCTGCTCTGGCCCGCCGTTGAAGGAGTTCCGGGCACCCTGCCGGCGTCTTCAGGACATGCCAGATGACACCCACTCCCCACCGCCCCCTCCTTCAGCGGCGCCTCATGGCTTCGCTGTGCGTCGCAGCGTTGTTCGTTGCAGGCTGCGACAAGCCCGCACCACCACCTCCCGCCGCTGAAGCACCGGCCACCCAGGCACCAGCACCCGCGCCCGTCGCCGCGCCGGTGCCGGCCGCCTACACGCCGCCCTCGGCCGAGCAGCTCTACCAGCTGGTCGCGCCGATTGCGCTGTACCCCGACAAGCTCGTCGCGCAGATCCTGGCCGGAGCCACCTACCCCGATCAGATCACCGCGGCCCACGGCTGGCTGCAGCAGAACCCCACGCTCAAGGCCGGCCCGCTCGCCGACGCCGCCAACCAGCAGGCGTGGGACCCGAGCGTGAAGTCGCTCACCGCGTTCCGGCCCGTGATGGACCAGATGGCCGGCAACATCGCGTGGACCACCTCGCTGGGCAAGGCCTACTACAACGACCCGGCCGACGTGATGAACGCGATCCAGGTGATGCGCCAGCGCGCATCGAAAGCCGGCCGCCTCAAGAACAACGACAAGCTGCGCGTGGCGCGCGCCGCGACGCCGCCCAACTACACGCCCGCGCCCGACATGCAGCCGATGTACGCGGGCCCCCTGGTGATCGAACCGCCCGAGGAACTCATCACCATCGAGCCCGTGCAGGCCGACGTGGTGTACGTGCCGCGCTACGACCCGCAGGTGGTGTACGACACGCCCGTGGCCGTCTACCCCGGCTATGCCTATGCACCGCCGCCGGTGGTGATCGAGCCCGGCTACAGCCGTGGCCAGGTGGCCGCAGTGGGCGCGCTGGCCTTCGGCAGCGGCGTGATCGTCGGCTCGGCACTGGAGCGCCACGGCTGGGGCTGGAACGCCTGGAACATGAACTGGGGCGCGCCGCGCTGGCGCGACCGCGCGGCACCGCCGCCACCGGCCTACCGGCCTGCGGTGGTCTACAACAACAGCACGTATGTCTCGCGCTCGACCACGGTGGTCAACAACGTGCGCAACGTCTACAACAACAACTACGCAGGCGATCGCAGCGGCGCGCCGACCGGTGCGGCGACATGGCAGGCAGCGCAGCAGCAAGAGCAGCTGCAACAACAGGCGCGTGCCCAACAGCAGCAGCAGCAACAACAAGCGCTGATGCAGCAGCAGGCGGCCCAGAACCAGTTGCGCGAACAACAGCAGGCGCAACAGGAACAGGCGCGGCGCCAGCAACAGGTGCAGCAGGAACAGGCCTTGCGCCAGCGCCAGGACCAGCAGGAGCAGGCACGGCGTCAGCAGCAGATGCAGCAGGACCAGGCCCTGCGCCAACGCCAGGATCAGCAGGAACAAGCCCGTCGCCAGCAGATGCAGCAACAGCAGGCCACGCAGGACCCGCAGCGTCAACAACAGGCCACGCAGGACCCGCAGCGTCAACAACAGGCCCAGCAGGAGCAGACACGGCGCCAGCAGCAAGCGCAGCAGGAACAGGCACTGCGTCAGCGGCAAGAGCCGCAGGAGCAAGCCCGTCGACAGCAGATGCAGCAACAGCAGGCCACGCAAGACCAGCAACGTCAACAACAGGCGCAGCAGGAACAGGCACGGCGCCAGCAGCAAGCGCAACAGGAGCAGGCCCTGCGTCAACGCCAGGACCCGCAGGACCAAGCCCGTCGCCAGCAGATGCAGCAGCAACAGCAGGCCGCGCAAGACCAGCAGCGCCAACAACAGGCCCAGCAAGAGCAGGCGCGTCGCCAGCAGCAGGCGCAGCAACAGGAACAGGCGTTGCGCCAGCAACGCCAGGACCCGCAGGAGCAGGGCCGCCGCCAACAGATGCAGCAACAACAGGCGCAACAGGAGCAGCTACGTCGCCAGCAGGAACAGCAGCAGGCCCAGGCCGCCCAGCAACAGCAACGGCAGGCGCAGCAGGAACAGGCCCGGCGCGCGCAGCAGATGCAGCAGCAGGCTCAACAGGAACAGGCCCAGCGAGCGCAGCAGATGCAGCAACAGGCTCAACAGGCTCAACAGGAGCAGGCCCGTCGCCAGCAGCAGTTGCAACAGCAACAACAGGCACAGGCGCAAGCCGCGCAACAGCAACGCCAGGCCCAGATGGAACAGGCGCGCCAGATGCAGATGCAACAGCAGCAGGCCGCCCAGGCCCAGCAACGCCAGCAACAGGAGCAGATGCAGCGCCAGCAGATGCAACAACAACAGCAGGCGGCGCAGAACCAGGCGCGCCAGCAGCAGCAGCACCAGCAGGAACAGATGCAACGCCAGCAGGCGCAACAGCAGCAGGCCCAGGCTCAGGCCGCAGCGGCGGCTGCCGCCGCCCATCGCCGCCGCCCGGGCGATCCCAACGCACCGCAGTGAACCCGCGACCCCAGCCGCGGGCGCACTGCGCGCTACAGACTCAGTTCTTGCCGATCTCGGTCAGCAGCCGCGTCACGAGGTACAGGCGCGGCACGATCGAGTCGACCTCTATGTACTCGTCGCGCGCGTGGTAGCCGAAGCCCGCGAGGCCGAAGCTCTCGACCACCGTGGCCTTGCCCGAGCGGCCCGCGAAGCCCGCGTCGGTGCCGCCGCCGGTCATCGGCGTCAGCGCCAGTTCGCGGTCGAGCTCCTTGTAGATCGCCTGCGCCTTCTCGGCCAGCGCACGGCCCTTGGCGCCCGCGACGAAGGCCGGGCGGCCCACCTCGACCTTCACCGTGGTCTCGGTGTCGGGAATCAGCTTGCCGCTGGCGATCTTGGCCTGCAGCGCCTCGGTGAGTTTCTTCTCGGCGCCAGGTTGCGTGATGCGGATGTCACCCAGCGCCTGCGCCTTCTCGGTGATCTGGTTGATCGGGCCGGTGGCGCGCGCCACGGTCCAGTTCAGCGTCACGCCGGGGATGTCCTTGGCGAGGTCCTTGGTCTGCAGCATCTGGTACGACAGCTCGTACAGCGCGTTGCGGCCCAGCTCGGGCGCGGCGCCGGCGTGCGCCGCGCGGCCCTTCACCTCGAGCGTGGCCTGCGCGATGCCGGCAGCGCCGAGCAGCAGCGACTCGCCCTTGGCCACCGCCTTGGCGGCCGTCGGCTCGAAGGACAGCACGGTGTCGTGCAGGTCGGCCGTGGTGGCGATGAGTTCGCCCGAGCCCACCGAGCCCACCTCTTCGTCGGGGTTCACGAGCACGGTGAGCGTGTCGTAGTCGCGCCAGCCCGCGTCGGCCAGGATCTTCAGCGACGCCATCATCACCGCGAGGCCGCCCTTGTCATCGGCGATGCCGGGGCCGTAGATGCGGTTGCCGTCCACCTTGTAGGGCTGGCTGTTCAGGATGCCCGGCGCGTACACCGTGTCCATGTGGCCCTGCAGCATGATCTTGCGCTTGCCCGTGCCCTTGATCGTGCCGATGACGATGTCGGCGCCCGCGCCGGCCGAGGCCTTGCGGCGCTCGGTCTTGAAGCCGGCGGCCTTCAGGCGCCCTTCGATCACGTCGGCCATCTTCATCAGGCCCTCGACGTTCAGGCTGCCCGATTCGATCGACACCATCTCCTTCAGGTTGTCGATGACGGCGGGCTGCGCCTTCTCGGCAGCGGCGAGCAGCTTCGCATCGGGCGCCGCCTGCGCGGTGGCCACGGCGCCGAGCGCCAGGCCGCAGGCCAGGGCGACGGAACGCAGGGAGAAGAAAGACGAGGTACGCATGGTCATGAGAGTCTCTTTTCCTGGAGTGATTGGCGGGCGCCAGCATAGCGACATGGCGGGCGAAGCGGCGCAAATCGGCGACAGCGCCCGGGCGGCGGTTTACAGTGCGCCGCATCCTTCCACACGCCGCCGATCCAAGACCATGAGCCTCGCGAACGACGCCAGATTCTGGGACCGCAGCTCGCGCCGCTACGCGAAGAGCGCCATCGCGGACGCAGCCGGCTACGCACGCACGCTCGAGCGGACCCGCGCCCTCTTCAAAACGGACGCGCGCGTGCTCGAACTGGGCTGCGGAACCGGCACGACGGCCCTGCGCCTCGCGGGCCACGCCCGCGCGTACCTGGCGACGGACATCGCCGAAGGCATGATCGCCATCGCCGAAGAGAAGCACGCCGCCGCCCCGGTCCCCGGCCTGGCGTTCCGCGTGGCGACCGCCGAGACGCTGGCTCCGGGCGAAGGCCCCTTCGACGCCGTGCTGGGCTTCAACTACCTCCACCTGGTGCGCGACCTGCCCGGCACGCTGCGCTGCATCCACGCCCTGCTCGCGTCGCAGGGACTGTTCATCTCCAAGACGCCCTGCCTCGGCGACATGACCCCGCTCTTGCGGCTGGCCTTGCTGCCCGCGATGCGCGCGATCGGTCTGGCGCCGCATGCCGGCGTGTTCCGGGCGGCGGAGCTCGGGGCGCATCTGCAGGCGGCCGGCTTCGAGGTCCTTGCGAGCGAGAACCACGCGACGAAGGGTGGCGAGAACCGCCCTTTCATCGTGGCGCGCAAGCGGTGACCTGCACTTCGGCGCACGGCGTCGCCCGGACCCGATCCGCTACCATCCGAGCCGCGGTGCAAGCCGCGCCCGGGCCCGCGGGAAGGGTTGAACCCACTTGCCTTCTTCATGACGATCCACAGCCTTTTGTGCAGCCGGATTTGCGGGTCATCGGCGCCTGATGCACGGAGGTTTCCATGAAGCGCATTCCCGCCCGGCCCGACATCGGCCACCTGAAGAAGCAAGCCAAGGAACTGCTGGCGCTCTACCGCAGCAACGATCCCACGGCCTTTCACCGATTTCGCAGCGCTCTGCCGGCCGCATCGGGCAAGACCGATGGCGCCCTGGCCGCCCAGGCGTTGCGCCTTCACGATGCCCAATCGTGCGTGGCGCGCGAGTACGGCTTCGCCTCGTGGGCCGACCTGCAGGGCTTTGTCCTGGCCCGCAGGGCGCAGGCCGATAACCCGGCCCAAGCAGTGCTCCATTGGCTGCGCCTCGTGTACGCGGGCGACATCGCCGGCGGCACGAACCGCGCACGGCCCGCGGTGGCCTTGCGCATGCGCGACGAGAACCCCGCCCTGGCGGCGGGTGGCGACCCGTGGGTGGCCTGCGCCATGGGCGATGAAGCCGCGCTGCGCCACGCCACCGCGCAAGACCCGGCATGGGTCCATCGCGCGGGCGGCCCACTGCACCTGCCGCCGCTCGTCGCCGTCACGCATTCCGGCCTGATGCGACTGCCGGACCATCGCGAACGCCTGCACGCGTGCGCGAAGTTCCTGCTCGACGCCGGCGCCTCGCCCGATCAGTCCGCCGGCAACCGCTGGCCTCCCGCATCGCTCGAAACGCCCGCCGACACCGAGCGGCTTTCCGCGCTGTACGGCGCGGCCGGCCAGAACCACGACGCTGAGCTGACGAAGCTGCTGCTCGACGCCGGGGCCGACCCGAACGACGGCGAGTCGCTGTACCACTCGCTGGACCAGCCCGCCTGCACGAAGCTGCTGCTGGAAGCCGGCGCGCGCGTGACGGGTTCCAACGCGCTGTACCGGGTGCTCGACCTGGACGACGTCCAGACGTTGCGCCTCCTGCTCGCACACAGCGGCGACGCGAACGAACCGCCGCAGGGCCCGCCCATCTCGGACTGGGGTTCGCCGCTGCTGTGGGCCCTTCGCCGCCGCCGTTCACCGGCGCACATCGAGGCCTTGCTGGCCGCTGGCGCGCACCCCAACGTGTTCACGCAAGACGGCACGCCCGCGCACACCGTCGCCCTGCGCTTCGGGCTGACCGAGGTCGCGCAGCTGCTGCAGGCCGCGAGCGGCGACCCGACGCCGCTCCCTGCCAGCGAAGCCTTCATCGCCGCCTGCGCACGCGGCGACGAAACCACGGCGCGAGCGCTGCAGGCGCGGCACCCTGGCCTCATCGGCTCGCTCGAGCCCCCGCAGCTTCGCCTGCTGCCCGAGCTCGCGGCCCAGGGCTGCAGCGACGCTGTGAAGGCGATGGTCAGGCTCGGCTGGCCCCTCGAAGTCCGTGGCGGCGACTGGGACGCCTCGGCGCTCAACCATGCCGTGTTCTGCGGCGATGCGGCGCTCACCCGGTTCCTGCTCGCACACGGTGCCGACTGGCAGGCGCCGCACGGTTTCGGCGACAACGCCTGCGGCACCTTGTCGTGGGCTTCGCTCAACGAGCCCGTCGAAGGCGGCGACTGGGTCGGCTGCGCCCAGGCCCTGGTGGCGCACGGCATGCCTCCCGCGCGACCCGACCCGCAGGACGCGGACGGCGTGCGCATCGGTGCGCGGCGCAGCGTGTTCTCGGACGAGGTCACGGACTTCCTGCTGGGCGCATCGATGGCGTGACGCAGGACGGGGCCGCGCGCTCAGCGCACCACCATCGCCCCGAACACCGCGATCAACAAGGCCAGGTAGACCTTGGCGTGGATGCGGTCCGGAATGCGCCCGATCCACAGCGCGGCGACGCGGATGCCGATCCACGAGCCCACCACGAGCGCCGCCGCCGCGCGCACGTCGACATACCCCACATGCCACGGCCCGAACGCCGGCGTCGAGGTGGCAGACAAGGCCACGTAGGTGGCCGTGCCCGCCAGCGCCACCGGCAGGGACAGCGGGTTGGCCATGGCCGTCGCGCGGCTCATCTCGATGCCGCGACGGCGCATGAGCGGCACCGTCATCACGCTGCCGCCGACGCCAAGGAAGGCAGCAATCCAGCCGATCGCCAGGCCTGACAGCGTCGTGGTCGTGAGAGAGGGCGCGGCCCGGCTCGCCACAGACGGAGAAAGAAAGCCGGGGCGCAGCCAGCAGTCCACGATGGTCAGCGCGAGGTACGCGGCAAATGCCCAGCGCAGCCATTCCCCGTGGACCGCGCTGGCGGCCAGCGCACCCAGCACCGCACCGGCACCGATGACGCCCAGCAGCGGCCGGATGTGCGACCAGTCCAGCGTTCCTGCACGCTGATGGCGCCACGTGGCCAGCAGCGCGCCGAAGACCATCACGCAGGTGGACGTGGCCACCGCGATCTGCATGGCCGACTGCCCGACGGCGCTGTCGGCCGCGTTCAACTGGGACAGCAGCTGGAAGAGCAACGGGACCACGACGAATCCACCGCCGAAACCGAACAGCACGGTGGTGACGCCCGTCAGGCATCCGCACACCACCAACATCACATACAACGACACAAGGCACTCCATCGATACGGAAAGAAGCCCCGAGGCTAGAGTTCGAGGGCCTGGCGCGCTTGCGATGTTCGGTCAACAATATTTGCGTTCCGGCCAACCCATGAATCCGCTGCCGTGCGCAATCAGCCTCTCGACACCCTCGACCCCACGCCCCGCGCCGTGCTGGCCATCGGCACCGACTACGCGCCCGGCACCCTGCTGGAAATGCACAGCCATCGCCGCGCCCAGTTTCTCTACGGGGCGACCGGGCTGATGGAGGTGGGCACGGACGACGGCGCCTGGGTCGTGCCGCCGCACAGCGGTGTCTGGATTCCGGCCGGCAAGCCGCACCGGGTGCGGATGGTGGGCGTCAGCACGCGCAGCCTCTACATCGAGCCGGCCGCCGCGCCGCGCGGCGGTCCGCAGTGCGAAGTGCTGGCCGTGTCGCCGCTGCTGCGGCAGCTGCTGATCGAGGCCATCGACGTGCCGGCGCTGTACGACGAACGCGGCCGCGACGGCCTGTTGATGTCGCTGGTGCTGAAAGAAGTCGGCCGCGCGGCGGCCCTGCCCTTCTTTGCGCCGCTGCCGGGCGAGCCGCGGCTGGCGGCGCTGTGCATCGCCTTCCTGCACGCGCCCGACGTGCGCACGTCGCCCCTGGCCTGGGCACGGCAGCTGCACCAGAGCGAACGCACCTTCAGCCGGTTCTTCCGCCTGCACACCGGGATGGCGTTCGCCGAATGGCGCAGCCAGGCCTGCCTGCTCTCGGCCATGGCCCAACTGGCAACGGGCCGTTCGGTGACCGCGGTGGCGCTTCAGCTGGGCTACGACAGCCCGGGCGCCTTCTCCACCATGTTCCGCAAGCGGCTCGGGCAGAAGCCTTCGGCGTTCATCGCGACGTGAGGCGCAGGTTCTCGCTCGCGGCGATGCATGGCATTCTTCGCCTGCTTGCCCACCGATTCACAGGGAGTGAAACCAATGAAGCCTCGTCTGCCCAAGCACCGCGCCGTGCTGGCATGCCACCTCGTCGCCTCCGCCTGCGCTGCGGCGACCTTGCTGACTGCAGTCCCCGCACACGCCGCCGACACCTGGACCGAAATCGCCACCACCCCTCGCAAGCAGGTGCTGCTGCAACGCGACTCGATCAAGCCGCATGGCGATGCTGTGGAAGCGTGGACGCTCTACCGCTACGACGAGCTTCAGACCGACGTGGGCAAGACCCCGTTTCGCACCTCGCGCTATCTCTACGACTACGACTGCAAGGGCCGGCGTGAAAAGATGCGCCGCGTCGTCAGCCACAACGGGCCGCTGGAAGTGCACGACATCGACCTCGCCCGGCGCAGCGAATGGAAGGCCGTGGGCGGCCCGACCACGGTGAGCGGGATCGTGTTCAAGCGCGTGTGCGCGCAGGTGCGCTGACCCAAAAGACGCACGGGTGAGTTCCAGCAACGTGAAGAGGGCCTGAGGGCCCTGCGTTGCCAGCAGGAACGGCCACTGCTACGATGCCCTTCCGCGGGAAAACAGCCTCCCGCGCTGCAAAGCAAGACGGTGTCCCGTCCAAGCGCTGGTGACCCTCAACGGAGTTTTCCGTGGACACCGCCTTGCCTGACGCCCCCTCCGCGCTTCCCGCGCCTCCCACGCCCATTTCCTTTGCCGAAGCGTTTCGCTTCTGGCTCAAGCTCGGCTTCATCAGTTTCGGCGGGCCCGCCGGACAGATCGCGATCATGCATGCGGAGCTGGTCGAGCGGCGGCGCTGGATCAGCGAGAAGCGCTTCCTGCATGCGCTGAACTTCTGCATGCTGCTGCCCGGCCCCGAGGCGCAGCAGCTGGCCACCTACATCGGCTGGCTCATGCACCGCACGCGCGGCGGCCTCGTGGCCGGCGCCCTGTTCGTGCTGCCCTCGCTGTTCATCCTCATCGCGCTGTCGTGGGTCTACCTGCGCTTCGGCAACGTGCCGGTGGTGGCCGGCATCTTCTACGGCATCAAGCCGGCGGTGACCGCGCTGGTGCTGCATGCAGCGCACCGCATCGGCAGCCGCGCGCTGAAGAACCGGTGGATGTGGGGCATCGCCGCCGCGGCCTTCGTCGCCATCTTCGCGTTCGACGCGCCGTTTCCGGCGATCGTGCTGGCGGCCGGCCTCATTGGCCACGTCGGCGCGCGACGGGCGCCCGAGGTGTTCGCGCTCGGCGGCGGCCATGGCAGCGCGCAGCAGCACTACGGCCCGGCGCTGATCGACGACGACACGCCCACGCCGGCGCACGCGCGCTTTTCCCGCGCGCACCTGCTGAAGATCCTGGGCATCGGCCTGGGCCTGTGGCTGCTGGCCATGGGCGTGCTCGTCGCGACCCAGGGCCTGCACGGCACGCTCACGCAGATGGGCGGGTTCTTCACCAAGGCCGCGCTCCTGACCTTCGGCGGCGCCTATGCCGTGCTGCCCTACGTGTACCAGGGGGCCGTCGAGCAGTACCACTGGCTCTCCGGCACGCAGATGATCGACGGGCTGGCGCTGGGAGAAACCACGCCGGGGCCGCTCATCATGGTCGTGGCCTTCGTCGGCTTCGTCGGCGGCTGGCTGACGCAGGTGCTGGGGCCCGACTCGCTGTTCCTCGGCGGCGCGCTGGCAGCGACGGTCGTCACCTTCTTCACCTTCCTGCCCTCGTTCGTCTTCATCCTGGCGGGCGGGCCGGCCATCGAGGCCACGCACGGCCGGCTGGGCTTCACGGCGCCGCTGTCGGCGATCACCGCGGCGGTGGTGGGCGTGATCCTGAACCTGGCGCTGTTCTTCGCGTACCACGTGCTCTGGCCGCACGGCTTCGCAGGCCGCTTCGACGCGATCTCGGCGGTGATGGCCGTGGCCGCGGCCATCGCCCTGTTCCGCTTCAAGGTCGGCGTGATGACGCTGCTCGGTGCCTGCGCGGCCATCGGGTTGACGCTCACGTGGCTGTCTGCCCTGCCGCGCTGAAGGAGTTCCCATGGACGCCCGCCCCCAACCATTGCCCTTCGACCCCGCCACGCTGCGCGGCCTGTCGCAGAAGCTTCTGAACAGCCACCACCAGAACAACTATGGCGGCGCCGTCAAGCGCCTCAACGCCATCCGCGCGCAACTCGCCACGGCATCGTTCACCGCCATGCCCGGCTTCAAGCTCAACGGCCTCAAGCGCGAAGAGCTCATCGCCAGCAACTCGATGCTGCTGCACGAGCTGTACTTCGCATCGCTCGGCGGCGACGGCCGGACGATGGAGCCTGCCATGGCGCTCGCATTGGCGGCCAGCTTCGGCAGCGTCGACCGATGGCGCGAGGAATTCGCAGCGATGGGCAAGGCGCTTGGCGGCGGCTCGGGCTGGGTGCTGCTCACCTTCCAACCGCGCGAGGGCACGCTGGTCAACCAGTGGGCTGCCGACCACACACACGCGCTGGCGGGCGGCACGCCCCTGCTGGCGCTGGACATGTACGAGCACGCCTACCACCTGGACCACGGCGCCGCCGCCGGCGCGTACGTCGATGCCTTCATGGCCAACATCGACTGGGCCCCGGTGTACGCGCGCTACCAGCAGGCGGTGCACGCCGCCAGCGAGCCCTTCGGCGCGGCGCAGGACGACGTGGCCGGCTCGATGCTGCTCGACGTGCGCCGTGCCGGCGTGTTCGCACAGGCCGCGTCGATGCTCCCCGGTGCCCGCTGGCGCGACCCGGCGGCGGTCGATCGCTGGGCCGCCGAACTGCCGGCCGATCGCGCGCTGGTCGTCTACTGCGTGTACGGCCACGAGGTGGGACGCAGCACGGCCCTGCGGTTGCGCGCCGCGGGCCTGGACGCACGTTATCTGCGCGGCGGCATCGACGGCTGGCAGGCCGCCGGCCGGCCGCTCCAGCCCAAGCCTGCCGACCCAGGAGCCACGCCATGAAATGGATCACCCGCGAACGCCCGAAGATCGACCGCATCGCCTGCCCGTGGCTGATCCTGCGCTTCATCGACCGCGAGGCCGAGTTTCTCTACGTGCCGCCGGCCGACGTGCTGGCCATGGCGCAAAGCACCGGCGCCACGCCCTACGACATTCCGGGCGTGGAGATGAGCCACGTCGGCGAACGCTGCAGCTTCGACGCCTTCCTCGCGAAGTACCGGCTCGCCGACCCTGCGCTGCACCAGATGGCCGACATCGTGCGCGGCGCGGACACCGCGCGGCTCGACCTCACGCCGCAGTCGGCGGGGCTCTACGCCATCTCGCTGGGCCTGTCGCGCGTGTTCGCCGATGACCACGCCATGCTGCAGCATGGGCTGGTGATATACGACGCGCTGTATGCGTGGTGCAGCGAGGGCCGCGGCGAGACGCACAACTGGCCGCCGAAGATGCCGGGGTGAAGCGGGTCGGAGGACGATGGCCTGCCTTGCCGGAAGCGCGCTAACATTTCGCCCGGCTCCGCCGCACCACCCGGGTCGGACCCTTGAGCGCACAGCGACAACCCAGGGTGTCACCGCAAATGGAGCGTCCCGATGTGGAGCATCCTGGCCGACCTTGTCGTCGGCATCTTCGATTTCGTTCTCGATGTCCTGCTGTTCCGCGGCCTGCGCCGCAAGCACGGCCAGCGCAACCGCAGCGTGGCGCAAGACACCGTCGAGGTCGCGCGCTTCGATTTCGTCACGCTGACTTTCATCGCGCTGGTCAGCGTCGGCTTGATGCTGATCCTGGCGCTCGGATTCGATGTGCCGGCGGGCTGGAGCGTGGGCATCGGCATCACCGTCGGCGCGATCTGGGGCCTCTGGCGGTACGCCCAGCTGGTTCGTGAGTGAGTGATGAACGCATGAAGCATTCAAGAGGGTTAACGATGTGGGGCGCGGCTCGTTGCGCACGCCTGGTCACCGGGGTTTCGATCGCAGCGGCCGCCTTGCTGATCGCCAGTTCCGCGGCAGCACAGTCCCTCGCCTGCAACGGCTACCTCGTCGGAAAAGGGGCGTCGCCCGCGACCTTGCTCCAGACCTGCGGCGAGCCGGTCTACCGGCAGATGGTCTGCGTGCCGATGGTGCAACTGGGCTGGGTCCTCACGCCCTATCGGCCGGGCAGCCCCGAGGCGGTGCTCGCCAATCAATGCGTGCCGATGGAGGAATGGACCTACGACCGCGGGCCGGGCACCTTCTTCGGCATCGTGCGCATCTACAACGGCACCATCGAATCGGTGCGCGACGGGGACCGCGGCCGTTAGGGAGGGGTCGACCGATCGGCGCGCCCGAAACGCCCGGCAACATCTCCGGTACCCACTACAGGGGAGGACGCCCGCGCAACGGCGTTGACGACGATGCCTGGCAGGGCCACCATGGCCCATCGTCCCCGTCACGCATGCCCGAACAGGCAACGGACTCGTTGGAGCAAGGGAGCAGGCCCGCTCTGTTCAGAGCTTTCAAGGAGTTCCCATGGCCGACGAAAGCGACAAGGTGTTCGCGGGCTCGATCCCGAAGTTCTACGACACGCTGATGGTCCCCCTGATCTTCGAGGGCTACGCCGTCGACGCGGCCGCCCTGGTCGCTGCGTTCTCGCCCGGCGCGGTGCTGGAAACGGCGGCCGGCAGCGGCGCGGTCACGCGGATGCTGGCACCCCAGCTCGGCGCCGGTGCGCGCTACGTGGTGACCGACCTCAACCCCGCCATGCTCGACTACGCCGTCACGCGGCAGGCGAGGGACAACCGCATCGAATGGCGGCAGGCCGATGCGCTCGCCCTGCCGTTCGAGAACGCCTCGTTCGATGTGGTCCTGTGCCAGTTCGGCGCCATGTTCTTCCCTGACAGAGTTGCCGGCTACAGCGAGGCGCGTCGCGTGCTGAAACCCGGCGGGCGCTTCGTGTTCAGCGTCTGGGACCGCATCGAAGACAACGCCTTCGCCGACGACGTCACCCGCGCCGTCGCCACCGTGTTCCCGGACGACCCGCCGCGCTTTCTCGCGCGCACGCCGCACGGCTACCACGACGTCGCACAGATCCGCGACGACCTGCGCCGCGCGGGGTTCACCGACATCGAGATCCAGACGCACGAGAAGCTGAGCCGTTCGCCCTCGGCACGCGAGGTGGCGGTGGCCTACTGCCAGGGCACGCCGTTGCGCAACGAGATCGAGGCGCGCGACGCAAGCCTGCTCCAGCTTGCGACCGACCGCGCGGAGGAGGCGATTGCCAGCCGGCATGGCGCGGGGCCGGTGGCTGGGAAGATCCAGGCGCATGTCATCGTGGCGACGGGCTAGACACGCGCAACGCGCGGGCTACGTCCGCAGGATCTTCTCGATCGCCTTGCCCTTGGCCAGCTCGTCGACCAGCTTGTCCATGTAGCGAATCTTCTGCATCAGAGGGTCTTCGACTTCTTCGACGCGCACGCCGCACACGACGCCCTTGATCAACGCGCGGTTCGGGTGCAGCGCCGGGGCCTGAGCGAAGAAGGTCCTGAAATCGTTCTGCTGGTCGATCTGCTGCTGCAGCCCCGCCGCGTCGTAACCGGTGAGCCAGCAGATGACCTCGTCGACCTCTGCCTTCGTGCGCTGCTTGCGTTCCGCTTTCTGGACGTACATGGGGTACACCTTGGCGAACGGCATCGCGAAGATCCGGTGCTCTGACATCGTCATGTCTCCTTCATGCCGGGCCGCAGGCTGACGCGGGAGCTCAGCCCTTGCGGCCACCCGCGGTCTTCTTCACCGCCACAGTCTTGCGCGCCGGCTTCATCGCAGGCGCCTCGCGCGCCGACTTCATGTGCCCGCTCTCCCCCGAGGTCATGCCCACGATCTTCGCGAGCTGGCGGCTCACGCTCACGTAGGCGTGGCCGAGGCGGCTGTCGAAGTACAGCGAGTCGCCGCGCGCCAGGCGCACCACCTCGCCGTTGTCGAAGTACACGTCGATCTCGCCCGACAGCACGTAGGCGAACTCTTCGCCCGTGTGGCGCACGAAGTCCTCGGGGCCGTTGATGCGGCGCGCGTGCACGGTGCCGACGATGGGGCTCATCTGCTTGCCGGCGGCGGTGGTGCCCAGGAACTCGTAGGCGATGGCCAGCCCCTTGTAGACCACGCCCTTGCCCGCGCGCGTGACGACCGGGCCGTCGAGCTGCTCGGGCTTGACGCCGGCGCCCGCGAACATGGCGTTCATGTCCATCTCGAGCGCGCGGCCCAGCGCGGTGAAGTTCTCGTAGCCGAGCGCGAGCTGGCCGCGCTCGGCGCGCGAGATGGTGGTGATCGACACGCCGGAGCGCTCGGCCAGTTGCGCCAGCGTCCAGCCGAAACGCTTGCGCGCGGTGCGCAGGCGATGGCCGAAAGTGGTGCGGTCCAGCGTGGGCGGCTCTTCCTTCGGCTTCGCCCCGCCCCGGTTCCCTGTGTGTGGAGTCACGCTTGGCTTTCTCTAGGTATGCCGGGTGATTCTGCCAGCCCCGCGCCCGGCCGGCCACGCACGGCGCGACAGCCCCGGCATGCGTTTTGCGTATGCGCAAATTGCGTGTACGCAAATTTCACCTCGGTGGTGCACCCATGGTTTCCCCTTGGTTGGCGCAAATCAATTTGCGTATCCGCAAATTTCTACCTACACTTTTCGGCGATGACAACAAACACAACCACTCCCGTCGTGGCCGACTACCTCGTGATCGGCGGCGGCATCGCCGGGGCCTCGGTGGCCCACTGGCTCGCCCCGCATGCCCGCGTGATCCTGCTCGAACGCGAAGCCCAGCCGGGCTACCACTCCACCGGCCGTTCGGCCGCGCTCTTCATGGAGAGCTACGGCACGCCGCAGGTGCGCGCCCTCACCATGGCCAGCCGCGCCTTCCTCGAACACCCGCCCGAAGGCTTTGCCGAGCACCCGCTGCTCACGCCGCGCGGCGCGATGATGGTCGCGGGCACCGAGCACCTGCACGAACTCGAAGCGCACTGGGAGCTGCTGCGCGCCATGGACGTCGGCGCCCAGCGCCTCGATGGCGAGCAGGCGCGCGAGATGGTGCCGGCGCTGCGCCCCGAGCAGGTGGCCGGCGCGGTGTACGAACCCGACGCCTCCGACATGGACGTGCACGCCATCCACCAGGGCTACCTGCGCGGCATGCGCCAGGCCGGCGGCAAGCTGGTGTGCGACGCCGAGGTCACGGCGATGGAACGCATCGGCGACCGCTGGCGCGTGACGGCCGGCGACGCGGTGTACGAAGCGCCCGTGGTGCTCAACGCAGCCGGCGCCTGGGTCGACACGATCGCGCAGCTGGCGGGCGTGCGCCCGCTGGGCATCGAGCCACGCCGCCGCTCGGCCTTCATCTTCGCGCCGCCCGAGGGCCAGAGCGTGGCGCACTGGCCGATGGTGTTCGCCGCCGACGAGGGCTGGTACATCAAGCCCGACGCCGGCATGCTGCTGGGCTCGCCGGCCAACGCCGACCCGGTCGAGCCGCAGGACGTGCAGCCCGAAGAGATGGACATCGCCATCGCCATGCACCGCATCGAGGAGGCGACCACGCTCGCCATCCGCCGGCCCACGCGCACCTGGGCCGGCCTGCGTTCCTTCGTGGCCGACGGCGACCTGGTGGGCGGCTTCGCGCCCGACGCGCCCGGCTTCTTCTGGGTCGCGGCGCAAGGCGGCTACGGCATCCAGACCTCGGCCGCCATGGGCGAGGCCTGCGCCGCGCTGGCACGCGGCCTGCCGCTGCCCGAGCGCATCGCGGGCTTCGGGCTCACGGCCGAGATGCTCGGCCCGCAGCGCCTGCGCACCGCCGGCTGATTCGCGTTCCCTCCCCCACCAATCTTCCCCACGAGAAATCACCATGCGTGTCTTCAGTGCCTCCCTCGCGACCGAAACCAACACCTTCGGCCCGATGCCGACCGGCATCGCCTCCTTCAAGGACCGCGGCTACTTCCCCGCCGGCCAGCATCCCGATGCGCTGACGATCTACTCGGGCCCGCTGTGGGCCGCGCGCATCCGCGGCAAGGAAAAGGGTTGGACCCTGCTCGAAGGCATGGTGGCGGGCGCGCAGCCCAGCGGCATCACCACGCGCCATGCGTACGAAACCCTGCGCGACGAAATGCTGAACGACCTGCGCGCCGCGCTGCCGGTCGACATGGTGCTGCTCGGCCTGCACGGCGCGATGGTGGCCGACGGCTACGACGACTGCGAAGGCGACATGCTGGCGCGCGTGCGCCAGATCGTGGGCCCTGATGTGGTGATCGGCGCCGAGCTCGACCCGCACAACCACCTCACGCCCGCCATGGTGGACAACGCCAACGTGATGGTCTCCTTCAAGGAGTACCCGCACACCGACGTGCTCGAACGCGGGCTGGAGCTGGTCGACATCTGCGCCGCGGCCGTGGAAGGCAAGGTCAAGCCGGTGGTCGCGATGGTCGACTGCGACATCATCGTCACCGTGCACACCTCGCGCGAGCCGGCGCGCAGCTTCGTGCAGCGCATGCAAGCGCTCGAAGGCAAGGACGGCGTGCTCTCGGTCTCGCTCACGCACGGCTTCTCGTGGGGCGACGTGCCCGAGATGGGCACCAAGGTGCTGGTCTACACCGACGGCGATCAGCCCAAGGCGAACGCACTCGCACGGCAGCTGGCCGACGAAGTCATCGCCATGCGCGACGGTCTCACGGTCAACTACCCGAGCATCGACGACTCGCTCGACGAAGCCCTGGCCTTCGACGGCGGCCCCGTGGTGCTGGCCGACGGCGCCGACAACCCCGGTGGCGGTGCGGCGAGCGACTCCACCTTCATCCTGCGCCGCATGCTCGAGCGCGGCATCACCAACGCGGCCCTGGGCCCGATGTGGGACCCGATTGCCGTGCGCATCGCCTTCGACGCCGGCGTGGGCGCGAAGCTGCAGATGCGCATCGGCGGCAAGATCAGCCCGCTGTCGGGCGACCCGCTGGACCTCGAGTGCACCGTGAAGGCGCTGAAGGAAGACCTGGTGATGACGGGCCTGTCGAACACGCCCACCGCCATGGGCGACTGCGCGCTGGTCGAGGTGAACGGCATCGAGATCGTGCTGATCACGCGGCGCAACCAGGCCATGGGCACCGATATGTTCACGCAGCTGGGCTGCGACCTGGCGGCCAAGAAGATCGTGGTCGTCAAGTCGTCGCAGCACTTCTACGCGTCGTACTCCCAGGTGGCCAAGCACGTGATCTACGCCGGCGCACCGGGCGCCGTGACGCTCGACCTCACCACCCTGCCGTACCGCAAGGCTCGCCTGCCGAAGTGGCCCATCGGCGTCGCCGCCTGAACTCCCTCTTCTTCTTTTTTGTTTCGCCCCACCGACCGGAGAACCGACGATGACCCGACGAACGCTTGCTGCCCTCGCTGCCCTGGCCCTTTCGGCCGCCAGCCTTCCCGCGCTCGCCCAGACGCCGCCCAAGACACTCAAGGTGGTGGCGCACGCCGACCTGAAGATCCTCGACCCGACCTTCACCACGGCCTACATCTCGCGCAACTTCGGCCACATGGTGTACGACACGCTGTTCGCGCAGGACGCCACCGGCAAGCCGCAGCCGCAGATGGTCGAGAAGTACACGACCTCGAAAGACGGCAAGCAGTGGAGCTTCACGCTGCGCCCGGGCCTGAAGTTCTCCGACGGCGCCGCCGTGACCTCGGCCGACGCCGTGGCCTCGCTGCAGCGCTGGGCGGCGCGCGACAGCCTGGGCCGTGCCATGACGGCCGTGGGCGCCGAGTGGAAGGCGACCGACGCGCGCACCCTCACGCTCACGCTCAACGAGCCCTTCGGCATGGTGCTCGACGCGCTGGCCAAGCCCTCGGGCTTTCCGCCGGTGATCCTGCCCGAGCGCATCGCCAAGCTGCCGGCCACCGCGCCCCTCACCGAGGTCGTCGGCTCGGGGCCCTTCATCTTCAAGCGTGACGAATGGGTGCCGGGCAACAAGACGGTGTTCGTGCGCAACCCGAACTACGTGGCGCGCAGCGAGCCGCCGAGCGGCCTGGCCGGCAGCAAGAAGACCAGCCTCGACCGCGTCGAATGGCTCTACCTGCCCGACGCCAACAGCGCGATCTCGGCGCTCAAGCGCGGCGAGGTCGACTACATCGAGCAGCTGGCGCCCGACTACATCGCGCCGCTGCGCACCGACAGCAACATCAAGATCGGCTCCGGCGGCGCCTACCAGGGCTTCCTGGTGATGAACCAGCTGCACCCGCCCTTCGACAACCCGAAGGTGCGCCAGGCGCTGCTGCAGGCCGTGAACCAGGAACGCTTCGTCGCGGCCATGGGCTTCCCGCTGGACATGCGCATGGCCTACTGCGCCACCTGGTTCATCTGCGGCAGCCCCAACGACACCTCGGCCGGCGCGGAGCCCTTCCGCAAGGCCGACGTCGCCAAGGCGAAGAAGATGCTCGCCGACGCTGGCTACAAGGGCGAGAAGGTGGTGCTGATGGTGCCCAGCGACGTGCCCTACCTCAACGCCGAGGCGCTGATGGCCGCGCAGACCATGAAGAGCATCGGCCTGAACGTCGATGCGCAGACCATGGACTGGGCGTCCATCGGCGCGCGCCGCGCCAAGCGCGATGCGTCCGACGCCGGCGGCTGGAACATGTACGTCACGGTGGCCGGCGAGTTCGACGTGAACTCGCCCATCAGCAACGCCTACCTGGGCGCGGCCTGCGGCAACACGCTGCCCGGCTGGCCCTGCGACAAGAAACTCGACGAGCTGCGCACCGCCTGGCTGAAGGAAACCGTGCCGGCCAAGCGCAAGGAACTGCTCGACGCCTTCCAGTCGCGCGCCTACGAGGCCGTGCCGTACATCAACGCGGGCCAGTACTCGGCCGCGTTCGCGGCGCGCGCCAGCATCAAGGGGCTGGACAAGATGTGGGCCGGCCTGCCCACCGTCTGGATGCTCGACAAGTAAGCCACGCGCACCGCCATGGGCTACATCGTTCGACGCTTTCTTTCCACGCTGCCGGTGATGGCGGTGGTGGCCGTGGTGGTGTTCCTGCTGATCCACCTGTCGCCGGGCGACCCGGCCGCGCTCATCGCGGGCGACCTCGCCACCACCGAGGACATCGACAAGCTGCGCGCTGCGCTCGGCCTGAACCTGCCGCTGTGGCAGCAGTTCGGCCTGTGGATCGGCAAGATCTTCACCGGCGACCTGGGCACCTCGATCTTCACGCAGGTGCCGGTGACGCAGCTGCTCGGCCAGCGGCTGGAGCCGACGGTGTCGATCGCGGCGCTCACCATGCTCATCACGCTGGTGACGGCCGTGCCGCTGGGCACGCTCGCGGCCTACTGCGCGGGCACCTGGATCGACCGGCTCGTGATGCTGTTCGCGGTGCTGGCCTTCTCGGTGCCGGTGTTCCTCGTGGGCTACCTGCTGGTCTACACCTTCGCGGTGCAGCTGCCGTGGTTTCCGGTGCAGGGCTACGTGAACTTCTCCGAAGGCCCCGGCGCCTGGCTGCGCGCGCTGGTGCTGCCCTGCGTGAACCTGGCGCTGGTGTACATCGCGCTGGTGACGCGCATGACGCGCGCCACCGTGCTCGAGGTGCTGCACGAGGACTACATCCGCACCGCGCGCGCCAAGGGCCTGGGCGTGCTGCCGGTGCTGGGCCATGCGCTGCGCAACGCGGCCATTCCCATCGCCACCACCATCGGCGCGGGCATTGCGCTGCTGATCGGCGGCGTGGTGGTCACCGAGACGGTGTTCGCCATTCCGGGCGTGGGCCGGCTGGTCATCGATTCGGTGCAGCGCCACGACTACCCGGTGATCCAGAGCGTGCTGCTGCTGTCGGCGGGCGTGTACGTGCTGATCAACCTCCTGATCGATCTGAGCTACCGCCTGTTCGATCCGCGCATCCAGTACTAGAACAAAGAACGAGCCCCACGACGCCATGTCCACTGCCCTGCCCTTGCGCGAGGTCGATGCACCGGTTCCCACCGCCGTCGCAGACGCCGCCGAAGACCCTCCTTTCGTACCGCCGCGCTGGCGCTGGGTGCGCAAGCACCCGACGCTGATCGTCGGCGCGCTGCTGCTCATCGCGGTGGCCGCGCTGTCCATCGCCGCGCCCTGGATCGCCACCCACGACCCGCAGGACATCGACCCGCTGGCGCGCATGCAGCCGGCCTCGGCCGAGCACTGGTTCGGCACCGACGCGCTGGGCCGCGACGTGTTCAGCCGCGCCGTGTGGGGCGGTCGCGTGTCGATGATCGTCGGCGCCTCGGTGGCCGTGCTCGCCACCTTCTTCGGCATCGCGCTGGGCCTGGTGTCGGGCTTCGTGCGCTGGGCCGACGGCCCGATCATGCGGGTGATGGACGGGCTCATGGCCATCCCCGGCATCCTGCTGGCCATTGCGCTCATGGCCGTGACGCGCGCCAGCCTCACCACGGTGATCATCGCCATCACCGTGCCCGAGATTCCGCGCGTGGTGCGGCTGGTGCGCTCGCTGGCGCTCACGCTGCGCGAGCAGCTGTTCGTGGAGGCCGCGCACGCGGTCGGCACGCGGCTGCCGGTGATCCTCGTGCGGCACGTGCTGCCGAACATCGTGGCGCCGCTGGTGGTGCAGGCCACCTTCGTCGCCGCCGCCGCCGTGCTCACCGAGGCTGCGCTGTCCTTCCTCGGCGTGGGCGTGCCTTCGCAGACGCCGAGCTGGGGGAACATGATGGCCGAGGGCCGCAACTTCGTGACCGTGGCGTTCCACATCATCCTGTACCCGGGCCTGCTGCTGGCGGCCACGGTGCTGGCGATCAACCTGCTCGGCGACGGCCTGCGCGATGCGCTCGACCCGCGCCTGGCGCGGCAGCTGTGAAGAGGAACGCGCCATGACCACTCCCATGTCCCAGGCCACCCTCGCCCCCGGCGAGCCATTGCTCGAGGTCGACAACCTGCGCACCTACTTCAGCACGCTCGCGGGCACCGTGCGCTCGGTCGACGGCGTGTCGTACACCGTGCGCGCGGGCCGCACGCTCGGCGTGGTCGGCGAATCGGGCTGCGGCAAGAGCGTGACGGCGCTCTCGATCCTGCGGCTGGTGCCCACGCCGCCCGGTCGCCACATGGGCGCGGTGCGCCTGCGCGGCACCGACCTGATGCAGCTCAGCGAACGCGAGATGCGCCAGATCCGCGGCAACCGCATCTCGATGATCTTCCAGGAGCCCATGACCTCGCTGAACCCGGTGCTCACCGTGGGCCGGCAGATCGCCGAAACGGTGCAGCTGCACCAGAAGGCGAGCCGCGCCGAGGCGCTGCAGCGCGCGGTCGAGATGCTGCGCCTGGTGCAGATTCCCGAGCCCGAGCGGCGCGTGAACGAGTACCCGCACCAGCTCTCGGGCGGCATGCGCCAGCGCGTGATGATCGCGCTGGCCCTGGCCTGCAACCCCGAGGTGCTGATCGCCGACGAGCCCACCACCGCGCTCGACGTGACCATCCAGGCGCAGATCCTCGACCTCATCAAGCGGCTGCAGAAAGAGCTGGGCATGGGCGTGGTGATGATCACGCACGACCTGGGCGTGGTGGCCGAGAGCTGCGACCGCGTGGTCGTCATGTACGCCGGCAAGAAGGTGGAAGAGGCCGACGTGGTCGATCTCTTCGACCGCCCGCTGCATCCCTACACCCGCGCGCTGATGGCCTCGATGCCCGCCATGAGCACATCGAGCGCGCGGCTGCACGAGATCCCGGGCATGGTGCCCGCAGCGCACGAGCTCGGGCGCGGCTGCGCCTTTGCCGCGCGCTGTTCGCAGGCACGCGAACGCTGCCGCCGCGAGACACCGCCGCTGTCCACGCAGGGCGACGGGCATGTGGTCGCCTGCTTCGCGGTGCAGGAACAATGGACCGACGAGGCTGCCGAGGTGAGCGCATGACGACAACGACGACCCCATCCACCAAGGCGCCGCTGCTGCAGGTGCGCGAGCTGCGCAAGCACTACACCTCGCCGCGGCGCTGGCTGCGCCCGGCCAAGCCGGCCATCCAGGCGGTCGACGGCGTGTCGTTCGACGTCGGGCACGGCGAGACGCTGTCGCTGGTCGGCGAGTCGGGCTGCGGAAAGACCACCACGGCCAAGTCGGTGATGCGGCTGGTCGAGCCCACCTCGGGCTCGGTGCGGCTGAACGGCGAAGAGCTGCTGACCCTGCCCGCGAACGCGATGCGCCAGCGCCGGCGCGACCTGCAGATCATCTTCCAGGACCCCTACGCCTCGCTGAACCCGCGCCTCACGGCCGGCGACATCGTGGCCGAGCCGCTGCGCAATTTCGGCGACGTGTCTCTGGCCGAGCGGCGCGAGCGCGTGCAATGGCTGTTCTCGCGCGTGGGCCTGCGGCCCGAGGCGGCAAAGAAGTTTCCGCACGAGTTCTCGGGCGGCCAGCGCCAGCGCCTGGGCATTGCGCGCGCGCTGGCGCTGAACCCCAAGCTGATCGTCTGCGACGAGCCCGTGTCGGCGCTCGACGTGTCGGTGCAGGCGCAGGTGGTCAACCTGCTGATGGACCTGCAGGCCGAGTTCGGCATCGCCTACCTCTTCGTGGCGCACGACCTCGCCGTGGTGCGCCACATCAGCCATCGCGTGGCCGTGATGTACCTCGGCCACATCGTGGAGATCGCCGACCGCGACACGCTCTTCTCGGCGCCGCGCCATCCGTACACCGAGATCCTGCTGTCGGCCGTGCCCGTGCCCAACCCACGCACGCCGGCGCGCCGCCTGCTGCTGCAGGGCGATCCGCCGAGCCCGGCCAACCCGCCCTCGGGCTGCCGCTTTCACACGCGCTGCCCGATGGCGCAGGCCGTGTGCAAGGAGAAGACGCCCGCGCTGAGCGAGCGCCCCTCGACTTCCCAGGGCGGCCACTGGGTCGCCTGCCACTTCCGTTGAAAGCATTGCCCTCATGACCGACAAGACACCCCACTACGACCTCTTGATCCACGGCGGCACCGTGATCGACGGCACCAAGGCCCCGCGCTTCGACGCCGACGTGGGCATCGTCGACGGCCGCATCGCCGCCATCGGCAAGCTCGCGGGCCACACGGCCGACCAGACGCTCGACGCCACGGGCCGCATCGTCGCGCCGGGCTTCATCGACTCGCACACGCACGACGACCAGGCCGTGCTGTCGCATGCGCAGATGCCCTTCAAGGTGTCGCAGGGCGTGACCACCGTGGTGGCGGGCAACTGCGGCATCAGCGCCGCGCCGCTGCGTGCCGACATGGACCTGCCGATGCCGCTGAGCCTGCTCGAGACGCCGCCGGAAGACCGCTTCACCACCTTCGCAGCCTACCTCGACGCGCTGCGCGCCACGCCCTCGTCCGTCAACGTGGCGGCGATGGTCGGCCACTCGACCCTGCGCGCCGTGACCATGTCCGACCTCGACCGCCCCGCCACCGCGCAGGAGATCGCCGCCATGCAGGCGCTGGTCGAGGAAGCCATGCAGGCCGGCGCCATCGGCCTGTCGACCGGCACCTTCTACCCGCCGGCCGTGAAGGCGACGACCGAGGAAATCATCGAGGTCGGCCGCCCGCTCACGGCGCGCAAGGCGCTGTACGTGACGCACATGCGCGACGAGAGCGACCGCGTGATGGAGTCGCTAGAAGAAACCTTCCACATCGGCCGCGCGCTCGACATTCCGGTGGTGGTGTCGCACCACAAGGTGCAGAACACGCAGAACTTCGGCAAGACCAAGGTCACGCTGCCCTTCATCCAGGAAGCGATGAAGCACCAGTGCATCGGGCTCGACTGCTACCCGTACACCGCGGGCTCCACCATGATCCGCACCGACCGCGGGATGATGGACGGGCGCGTGCTCATCGCCTCCAGCGTGCCGCACCCCGAATGCGCCGGCCGCGACCTGAAGGACATCGCGGCCGAATGGGGCGTGTCGGGCGAAGAGGCCGCGCTGCGCCTGTCGCCCGGCAGCGCCATCTATTTCATGATGGACGAGGACGACGTGCAGCGCGTGCTCGCCTTCGACGAAACCATGATCGGCTCCGACGGCATTCCGCTGGGCGACAAGCCGCACCCGCGCCTGTGGGGCACCTTCCCGCGCGTGCTGGGGCACTACAGCCGCGACGTGGGGCTGTTCCCGCTGGAGACGGCGGTGTGGAAGATGACCGGGCTCACGGCGCGCAACTTCGGCCTGCACGAGCGCGGCGCGCTCAAGGTCGGGCACCACGCCGACGTGGTGGTCTTCAATGCCGCCACCGTGCGCGACACCGCGAACTACGAAACGCCGACCGAACCTGCCGAAGGCATCGACGCGGTGATCGTGAACGGCGCCGTCACCTGGCGCCACGGCGTGCACAGCGGCGCGCGCAACGGGCAGGTGATCGTGCGCCAGGACGCGGCCTGACAGCTCGCACCTCGGCGGCGCCTGCACGGTGCCGCCTTCGCATCCTGGTGCATGCGCAGCACCGGATCGGTGAACACGCCGGGCCTCATGGGCCCGGTTTTTCTTTCTCCCTGGCGCTTTTCCCCTCTGGCAGTGCATCCCTAGGGGATTTCCCTCGACAGCTGGCCCGGAGCTTGCGTAGTTTGCCCACATAGTTGAACATTTCAACTATTGAAGACTTCTACCAACCCGCCATGCACGCCCCGCTTCGCCTGAAAGACGACTACCTCAACGTCCTGCTCGACCTGGCCTCGCAGCGCACGCGCGACCGCGGCTCGCGCATCTACGAGATCGAGCTCGGCCTGTCGATCCGCGACGTGCGCCTGCTGCGCATGATCGGCGCCGCGCCCGGCATCACCATGGGCCAGCTGGTGCAGACCTGCGCCATCGAGAAGACGCTGGTCTCCAAGCTGGTGAGTTCGCTGGTGCAGCGCGAACTGGTCGAACGCCAGATCGGCACCGAGGATGCGCGGCAGATCCGCCTGTGCCTCAGCAAGACCGGCATCGACATGGTGCTGCGCGCCGAGCCCATCGGGCACGAGATGGAAGCGCGCTTTCTCGACTGCCTGAGCGTCGCCGACATCGAGAACCTGCGCCGCATCATGCACAAGCTCATCGACGCCGAAGAAGGCTCGCGCGACATCTTCGAATTCCTGCTGGTGCAGCTGCGCGAAAGCAAGGAATCGCCCCCGTCTTCCTCTCCCTCGTCTTCCGCTCCATCCCGAAAGAAGTAAGGCTCCATGGCAATCCACCTTTCACCGCGCCGCGTCGCGGCGGCTTCCCTGTCGGCGCTCGCTTTGTGCTTCGCCGCCACCGCGTCCGCCCAGACCGTGCTTCGCACCGTGCCCTCGTCGGACCTGAAGATCGTCGACCCGATCTGGACCACCGCCAACATCACGCGCAACCACGGCCTGATGATCTACGACACCCTCTTCGCGATGGACGAGAAGGGCGTCATCAAGCCGCAGATGGTCGACAAGTACAGCGCAAGCGCCGACAACAAGGTGTGGAGCTTCACGCTGCGCCCGGGCCTGAAGTTCCACGACGGCGCCCCGGTCACCTCCCAGGACGTGATCGCCTCGCTGGCGCGCTGGGCCAAGCGCGACACGCTGGGCCAGAAGATGTACGAGGCGATGGACAGCATCGCCGCCGACGGCCCCAACGGCTTTCGCATGGCGTTCAAGCAGCCCTTCGGCGTGGTGCTCGACGCGCTCGGCAAGCCCAACCCGCTGGTGCCGTTCATCATGCCCAAGCGCGTGGCCGACACACCCGCCGACAAGCAGATCGACGAGCTGGTGGGCTCCGGCCCCTTCACGCTCGCCAAGGAAGACTTCCGCCCGGGCGATCGCGTCATCTACCGCAAGAACACCGCCTACGTGCCGCGCAAGGAACCCGCCTCGGGCCTGGCCGGCGGCAAGGTGGTGCACGTCGACCGCGTCGAATGGGTGATGCTGCGCGACCCGCAGACGCAGGCCAATGCGCTGCTCAACGGCGAGGTCGACATGCTCGAGACCGTGCCCTCGTCCGGCTACACCGGCATGCGCACCAACGACAAGATCGAGCTGGTCGACGTGATGCCGGCGGGCCCCTTCACCGTGCTCTACAACCACAAGGTGCCGCCCTTCAACAACCCCAAGGCGCTGAAGGCCGCGATGCTCGCCATCAACCAGGAGGCGATGCTGCGCGCGCAGGTCACCTTCCGCGATTTCTACAAGCCCTGCGCTTCGATCTACCTGTGCGGCTCGCTCTATGCGAGCGACAAGACGGGCTTCTACACCGGCAAGCCGCAGTTTGAAGAGGCGCGCAAGCTGCTCAAGGAATCGGGCTACGACGGCAAACCCGTGGTGATCCTGCTGCCGGGCGACGCACCCGCGCTGAACAAGTTGCCCGCGGTGTACGGCCAACTGCTCAAGCAGGTGGGCTTCAACGTCGACGTGCAGACCACCGACTGGGCCACGCTCGTGACCCGACGCGCCAAGAAAGACCTGCCCGAGAACGGCGGCTGGAACGCCTTCATCACCTTCTGGGGCGGCGTGGACGCGAGCAGCCCCATCGGCTACAGCCCGCTGACCGGCAACGGCGACCAGGGCTACTTCGGCTGGCCCGTGGTGCCCGAGCTCGAGGCGCTGAAGACGAAGTTCATCGCCACCGCCGACCTCGCGCAGCGCAAGGAGATCGCCACGCAGATCCAGCAGGTCGTGCTCGAGCACGGCGTGCTCGCCCCGCTCGGCGAAGGCAAGGCGCCCACGGCCGTGCGCCGCGGCACCATCACCGGCCTGCTGCCGTCGCCGGCGGTGCTGTACTGGAACGTGCGCAAGACGTCCGCGCCATCGCCATGACCGCGACATAGGCCGGCCCGCGCGCCCGCCCCTCTCCCCTTTCTGATCGCCACCCCTGACCGGCTGCGCCTCGCGCGGCAGCCGGGCGGGACTTCCTTTGCCCGCGCCACACGCCCGGCCCCTCGTCAAGGACCTGATTCACATGCTCCACTTCCTGTTGCGCCGCGGACTGGCCACCGCGCCCGTGCTCCTGATCGTGGCCGTCATCGTCTTCCTGCTGCTGCGCATGACGCCCGGCGACCCCGCGGCGGCCATCGCGGGCGACGCGGCCAGCGCGCAGGACATCGCGCGCATCCGCGCCCAGCTGGGCCTGGACGCATCGATCGTGACGCAGTTCGTGCACTGGCTCAGCCAGGTGCTGCGCGGCGACCTCGGCTACTCGTTCTTCTACCGGATGCGCGTGACCGACCTGATCGGCCAGCGCCTGGAACCCACGCTCTCGGTGGCGGCGGTGACGGTGGTGCTCACGGTGCTGATCGCCGTGCCGCTGGGCGTGCTCGCGGCCTCGCGGCGCGGCGGCCGGCTCGACCGCTTCATCATGGGCGCCTCGGTGCTCGGCTTCTCGGTGCCGGTGTTCGTGGCCGGCTACGTGATGATCTGGCTGTTCTCGATGCAGCTCGGCTGGCTGCCCTCGCAGGGCTACCAGCGCATCGGCGACGGCGTGGGCCCGTGGCTGCGCCACCTGGCGCTGCCCTGCATCACGCTGGCCGTGATGTACGCGGCGCTCATCGCGCGGGTCACGCGCGCGGCGGTGTCGGAGGCGCTCACCGAAGACTACGTGCGCACCGCGCGCGCCAAGGGCATCGCCGAGTGGCGCATGCTGCTGCGCCACGCGCTGGCCAACGCGGCCGTGCCGATCGCCACCGTCATCGGCCTGAGCGTGGCGGGCCTGATCGGCGGCGTGGTGGTCACCGAGACGATCTACGCGATCCCCGGCCTGGGCCAGCTCACGGTGGACGCCGTGCTCTCGCGCGACTACCCGCTGATCCAGGCGATCACCCTCTTCTTCTCGCTCGTGTACGTGGTGGTCAACCTGCTGGTGGACCTGAGCTACCTGCTGCTCGATCCGCGCATCCGGTACTGACCTCCTTTCGAAAGCCCCGCCATGACTTCGATCTCCCTGCGCGACGATGCGCCTGCCTCTGCCGCGGTTCCTCCCGCCGCACCCCGGGCCCCGGCCCGCTCGCTGCTGCGCCGCCTGCTCGCCAACGGCGGCGTGCGCATCGGCGGCGTCCTGCTGGCCGCGATGCTGCTGCTCGCGGTGGCCGCGCCCTGGCTCGGCACCATCGACCCGAACGCGATGGACCCCGCGAACTCGCACCTGCCGCCCGGCGCGCGCGCCGAGTTCACCACGCTGGCGGGCGACAGCTTCGATCGCTTCTTCCCGCTGGGCACCGACAGCATGGGCCGCGACCTGTGGAGCCGCACGGCCTACGGCGCGCGCATCTCGCTGTCGGTGGGCGTGGCGGTGGCGCTGGGCTCGGTCGCGTTCGGCCTGGTGGTGGGCATGGTGGCGGGCTACTTCCGGCGCCTGGACGGCGTGATCATGCGGGTGATGGACGGGATGATGGCCATCCCCGGCATCCTGTTCGCGATCGTGCTGGTGGCCGTGTGGCGGCCCAGCCTGCTCACGGTGATCCTGGCCATCGTGGTGCCCGAGACGCCGCGCGTGGCGCGGCTGGTGCGCTCGGTGGTGCTGTCGGTGCGCGAGGAGCCGTATGTCGAAGCGGCCGTCGCGCTCGACACGCCGACCTGGAAGTTGATGTTGCGCCACATCCTGCCCAACACGGTGGCGCCGCTGATCGTGCAAGGCACCTTCATCTGCGCGGCGGCGATGCTGGTGGAGGCGGTGATGTCCTTCCTGGGCATCGGCCTGCCGTCCGAGGTGCCGACCTGGGGGAACATCATGTCCGAAGGCCGCACGCACTTCACCTCGCACCCCTCGACCGTGCTGCTGCCCGGCCTCTTCCTGGCGCTCACGGTGCTGGCCGTGAACATGCTCGGCGACGGCCTGCGCGACGCGCTCGATCCCAAGTTCAAGGCACGCGGAGGCTGAGCATGACATCCACCCCTTCCACAACGTCCGCCGCGCCCTGCCTCGTGGTGCGCGACCTCGCCATCGACCTGCCCGCCGGCGCCGACCGCGCGCATGCGGTGCACGGCATCTCGTTCGACGTCATGCCCGGCCAGGTCGTGTGCCTGCTGGGCGAATCGGGCTCCGGCAAGTCGGTCATCGCGCAGGCCGCGATGGGCCTGCTGCCCGCGTCGCTGCGACCCTCGGCCGGGCGCATCGAGGTGCAGGGCGAGGACGTGCTCGTGGCCAGCCCGGCGCGGCTGCGCGCGCTGCGCGGCGCGCGCATGGCGATGGTGTTCCAGGAGCCGATGACCGCGCTCAACCCGGTGATGCGCTGCGGCGCGCAGGTCGACGAAATCCTGGCCGAGCACACGACGCTGGGCGCCGCCGCGCGCCGCGAGCGCGTGCTGGCCATCTTCGAGCGCGTGCGGCTGCCTGAGCCCCAGCGCATCTACGACGCCTACCCGCACCAGCTCTCGGGCGGGCAGCGCCAGCGCATCGTGATCGCCATCGCGCTGATCCTGCGCCCGGCCCTGCTGATCTGCGATGAGCCCACCACCGCGCTCGACGTGACCACGCAAGCCGAGATCCTCGCGCTCATCCGCGAGATGCAGCAGGAGAACGGCACCGCCGTGCTGTTCATCACGCACGACTTCGGCGTGGTGGCGGACATCGCCGACCAGGTGGTGGTGCTGCAGCTGGGCCGGCAGGTCGAGAGCGGCCCGAAAGACGAAGTGCTGCGTCGCCCGAAGGAGGCCTACACGCGCATGCTGCTCGACGCCGTGCCGCGGCTGGCGCCCGTGCTGCGCGCGCCCATCGACGCCCAGACGCCGCTGCTCGATGCGCGCGGCGTGGGCAAGGTCTACCGCACGGGCAGCTGGCCCGGCAAGCGCCGCGCGGTGCATGCGGCGGCCGACGTGTCGCTGAAGCTGCATGCGGGCGAGACGGTCGGCATCGTGGGCGAATCGGGCTCGGGCAAGTCGACCGTGGCGCGCTGCATCGCGCGGCTGATCGAGCCGACCGACGGCGACATCCGCGTGCCGGGCATCGAGGGCTCGCGCGGCGCGCAGCGCTCGGCGTTCCGGCGCATGGTGCAGGTCGTGTTCCAGGACCCGAACCGCTCGCTCAACCCGCGTCGCACGGTGGGCCAGTCGATCGTCGAGGGGCCGGTGAATTTCGGCGTGCCGCACGCCAAGGCCTGGCAGCGCGCCGAGGAGCTGATGGCGCTGGTGCGGCTGCAGCCCGAGGTGCTGCACCGCTACCCGAGCGAGTTCTCGGGCGGTCAGCGCCAGCGGCTGTGCATTGCGCGCGCACTGGCCTGCGAGCCGCGCGTGCTGATCGCCGACGAGGCCGTGTCGGCGCTCGACGTGTCGGTGCAGGACCAGATATTGAAGCTGCTCGCGGAGATCCAGCAGCGGCTGTCGATCGGCATCCTGTTCATCACCCACGACCTGCGCGTGGCCAGCCAGATCTGCGACCGCCTGATCGTGATGCACAAGGGCCGCATCGTCGAGCAAGGCAGCGCGCACGACGTGCTGCTGTCGCCGCGCGAGGCCTACACGCGCACGCTGCTGGCCGCGGCGCCGGGCCAGGGCTATGCGTTCGGAGGCGGCTGAGCGCCGTCGCCTCCCCGTCTTTTCCAACCACCTTCATCCAACCAACCCAAAGAGACGAAGCCATGACCACACCCCTGTACGAACTCAGTGCCCTCCAGTTGCTCGAACGCTACCGCGATCGCGCCTTGTCGCCGATCGAGGTGACGCAGGCCGTGCTTGCGCGCATCGAGCGCTGGGAGCCGCACATCCACGCCACCTACGGGCTGGACGCCGAAGCCGCGCTGGCTTCGGCGCGCGCCTCCGAGGCACGCTGGGCGCAGGGCAAGCCGCAGGGCGATCTCGACGGCGTGCCGGTCACGCTGAAAGAGAACATCGCCACGCGCGGCACGCCCACGCCCATCGGCAGCGCCGCCACCGTGCTGGCGCCCGCCGCGGCCGACGCCCCCGCCGCCGCGCGCCTGCGCGAAGCCGGCGCGGTGATCGTGACCAAGACGACGATGCCCGACTTCGGCTTCCTCGGCGCGGCGCCGTCGAGCTTCCACGCGCTCACGCGCAACCCGTGGGACCTGGGCCGCAACACCGGCGGCTCGAGCTCGGGTGCCGGCGCCGCCGCTGCCGCGGGCTACGGCCCGCTGCACCTGGGCACCGACATCGGCGGCTCGGTGCGCATCCCGGCCAGCTTCTGCGGCGTGTTCGGCCTCAAGCCCAGCCACGGCCGCATCCCGGTCGACCCACCCGCCGCAGCGCGCGTGATCGGCCCCATGACGCGCACCGTGGCCGACGCCGCGCTGCTGATGCAGGTGGTGACGCGCCCCGACGCGCGCGACTACATGAGCCTGCCGCCGAACGACTTCGCGTGGCAGCGGCTCGAACGCAATGTGAAGGGCCTGCGCATCGGCCTGTGGACCGAGATCATGGGCGGCTGGCCCATCGATGCGGAAGTGAAAGAGGCCGTGCTGGCCGCGGCCCGCCTGTTCGAGCAGGCCGGCGCCATCGTCGAGCCGCTGGCCGACTGGACCACGCTGGACATGCGCATGGGCATGGCCCACTTCTTCACGATGCGCTGCCGCGTCGACCTGGCCGCGATGGCGCCGGAGCGCGCGAAGCTCGCGGCCGGCTACATCCACCAGGCGGCAGAGTTCGCCGCCTCGCTCACGCCCGAAGACACCTTCCGCGCCTTCACGCGCATGCAGGCGCTGCGCGCGGCCACCGTGGCGGCCACGCAGCCCTTCGACTACGTGCTGTCGCCGGTGTCGCCGGTGCTGCCCTTCGCGGCGGAGGCCATCAACAGCGGCTCGGAAAACCTGCTGAAGGACTCGCACTTCACGTCGGTGTTCAACCAGTCGGAACAACCGGCCGCCTCGATCAACTGCGGCCATGCGAAAAATGGCCTGCCGATCGGCCTGCAGATCGCGGGACGCCGCTTCGACGACCTGGGCGTGCTGCAGATGGCGCGCTTCTACGAGTCGGTGCGCCCGGCACAGGCGCGCTGGCCTGAACCGGCCTGACCGGGCTGCGTCAGGCGAATCAGTCCGGCGCGTTCATCACGCGGTCGAACTCTTCGTCGGCCGGCACGTTGTCGGCATCGAGCTCGCTGGCATCGGTGAGGTCGATGCCCGTTTCGTCCGACAGGTCGTCGGACGCATCGGCTTCGAGTTCGTCGAAGTCGTCGGCAGGCGTGCTGTCGTCATCGTCGTCTTCGGACGACGAGGCGGAGCGCGCGGTGGCATCGGCTTGGGGCGTCATGATCGAATTCCTCGGCAGATGAGTAAACGGCCCTCTATGGTGCGCCTGTTTTGCCCCTTGCGGTGGATCGACGGGCTGACGTCGGTGTCGGAAAGTTTCCCGTCTCCCGAGGCTGCCCACACTCGTTGTCGTCAGTCCTTGTGGACGTGGCCGTGCTCGCCGTGTCCTTCGTCATGGCCATGCTCGTGGCCATGCTCGCCGTGCGCGAGCCGGCTCACGAGCGTGACCAGCAGGATGCCCGCCGCAAGCCACGCGATCTGCGCCGCGGTCTGGCGCGCGGGCAGGCGCTTTTGCAGTTGCGGAATCAGGTCGGCCAGTGCCACGTAGACGAAGCTGCTGCCCGCCAGCACCAGGAAGTACGGCAGCCAGCCATGCAGCTGGTCGACCAGCCACCAGCCCGCGATGCCGCCGAGCATGGTCATCGTGCCCGCGAGCGACACCTTCACCAGCGCCGCACGTGAATTGGCCGAGCTCTGGCGCAGCACGACGAGGTCGCCGATGTGGTGCGGCACTTCGTGCGCGAGCACGGCCAGCGCAGCCACGAGGCCCAGGCGGATGTCGGCCACGAAGGCCGAGGCGATCAGGATGCCGTCGCCGAAGCAGTGCACGCTGTCGCCCGTGAGCACGGCCCAGCCGCCGCCGCCCGTGGGGGGTGCGTGGTGATGATGGGCGTGCGAATGGCCGTGGTGATCGTGGTCGTGGTGATCGTGGGCGCCCTCTTTCGCCGGTGCGGCATCGCCATGGTGGTGCTCGTGCCCGTGGTGCCACAGCTCGGCCTTGTCGAGCAAGAAGAAGAACACCAGCCCGAACAGCAGCACCGCGAACAGCAGCGCGGGCTCGATGCGGCTTTCGAAGGCCTCGGGCAGCAGGTGCATGAAGGCGGTGGCCAGCAGCGCGCCGGCCGCCAGGCTCAGCAGGTGCTGCGGGTTCACGCCGCCACCGCCGCTGCGCACGCCCACGCGCAGCAGCAGGGCCGCGAGCCAGACGCTTCCGATGCCGGCGACCAGGGTCGCCACGAGAATTACTATCAAATTCATAGCTGCTTGCGCAAGAGGGACGGCCGGTACGGCCTTGTTCCGTTCATAAAAAGAGAAAGGCCGTCACTTCGGACGGCCTTCGGCGGCAGGTGGCTACGGGCGCCGTCTTCGGTCAGGCGACACCATTGGCTTTGAACCAGGCCGTGGCACGCTGCCAGCCGTCTTCCGCGGCGCTCTTGAGGTAGCTGGGGCGGTAGTCGGCGTGGAACGCGTGGCCTGCTTCGGGGTACACGACGAAGCTCGATGCCTTGGCCGCCGGAGTCCCACCGGCCAGAGCAGCTTTCATCTTATCAACCGTGTCAAGGGGGATGCCCTGGTCTTTTCCGCCGTACAGGCCGAGCACCGGCGCCTGCAGGCTGGCGGCGATGTCGACGGGGTGCTTGGGCTGCAATTCGCTGGCCTGCCCGACCAGCCGGCCGTACCAGGCCACGCCGGCCTTGACCTTGCCGGTGGCCGCGTAGAGCCACACGATGCGCCCGCCCCAGCAGAAGCCGGTGATGCCGGCCTTGCTCGTGTCGCCGCCGTTGGCCTTGGCCCAGGCCAGCGCGCCGTCGAGGTCGGCCATGACCTGCGCGTCGGGCACCTTGGTGACGATGTCGGCCTGCAGCTTGGGAATGTCGGTGTAGCCGCGCGGATCGCCCTGGCGCGCGTACAGCTCGGGCGCGATGGCCAGGTAGCCCAGTTCGGCGAAGCGGCGGCAGGTGTCGGCGATGTACTCGTGCACGCCGAAGATCTCCTGGATCACCAGCACCACGGGCAGCCCGGTCTTGCCGGCCGGCGCCGCCGCATAGGCAGGCACCCCGAAGCCGTTGACGGTGTACTTGATGGGGCCGGCCTTCAGGCCGTCGGCCGGGGTGGTGATGGCCGTCTGCGCGGCCACCGGCAGCACGGCGGCGGCGTAGCCGACCCCGAGGGCGGCCTTGAGCGCGGTGCGGCGCGTGGCCCCCTGCTCGGTGCTGTCGCCGGGGCGCAGCGAATCGAATTCGGAACGGTTGTCGTCGAAGGAGGTCATGCAAGGGCTCCGGTTGAATCGTCTGACAAGGGGGTGTGGCGTAGAAAAACGCACGCCGCAATGTAGGCGAAATCGGGCCGGGCCGTATGACCGGACCGTAAAGCAGCCGGGCCGCTTCGGGCTGTGGCTAGGCGCCGTAGGCCCGCCGTGCCAGCGCCTCGGCCAGCACCTGGGCCGGGTCGACGAGGCGCAGCCCCGCCACCGCGGCCGAGCCCTGCAGGCCCAGCGGCACCTCGGTGCAACCCATGATGATCGTGACCGGGCCGTGCCGCTCGGCCAGCCGCAGCGCGACCTCGGAGAAGCAGCGTTCGGCCAGCGGCAGGTTGCCGGCCTTCACGCCGTCGAAGATGCCGCGCATGATGGTCTGGCGCTCGTCGGCCGACGGCACATGGCAGCCCAGGCCGGCCTCGGCCAGTGCCTGCTCGTACAGCCGCACGCGGTAGGTGCCTTCGGTGGCCATCAGCGCCACCTCGCTCGCGCCCTGCGCGGCCAGGTGCTGCGCGGTCTCGCGCGCCATGTGCAGCAGCTCGACCTGCGGAAAGCGCTCCTGCAGGTTGGCATGCCACGCATGCGCCGTGTTGCAGGCGATGGCCACGGCGCGGCTGCCCAGCGCGGCCAGCCGGCCCAGCGCCTGCAGCATCGGTTCGAGCGGCTGGTGCGCGCCCTGCGCGTCGGAGGCCAGCGCGCCGGTGCGGTCGGGCACCGGCACCTGCGCCAGCCAGTGTTCGGGAAAGGACTGGTCGCGCACCGGCTCGCCGCGTGCACGCATCTGCTGCGCGCAGGCCTGCACGAAGAGCCGGACGAAGTCGGCGCCCGCCGCGGGGCCCATGCCCCCGAGGATGCCGACGACCTGTGTGGCTGCGACCATGTCTTTTCTCTTTCGCTCTCTCTGTGCGATCAGGTCGCTGGTTTGTCGCTGAAGGCCTTGAGGTTCTCTTTCAGCTGGTCGCTCATCGGCAGGTTCAGCGGCACGTTCTTCGGCGGGATCGGCTGCATGAACCACTTGGTGTAGAGCTTCTCGAACTCGCCGCTCTTCATCATGGCGGTGAAGGTGTCGTCCACCAGCTTCTTGAAGGCCGGGTCGTCCTTGGGCAGCATGCAGGCGTAGGGCTCGACCTGCAGCGACTCGCCCACCACTTCGTAGTCGGCCGGGTTCTTCGAGTTGGCGATGAGGCCGAACAGCAGGATGTCGTCCATGGCGAAGGCCACGGCGCGGTCGCTCTCGACCAGCAGGAACGCGTCGGCGTGGTCCTTGCCGAGCACGATGTTCATGTCGAGGTTCTTCTCGGTGTTGTACTTGCGCATGACCAGCGCGTTGGTGGTGCCGGTGGTGCTGGCCACGGTCTTCTTCGCCAGGTCGGCATAGTCCTTGATCTTGGAAGACTTCTTCGTCAGCAGGCGCGTGCCCGTGTAGAAGTGGTTCACCGCAAAGGCCACGTCCTTGCCGCGCGCGGTGTTGTTGGTGGTGGAGCCGCACTCCAGGTCGATGGTGCCGTTGGTGATCAGCGGGATGCGGTTCTGCGAGGTGACCGCCATCAGCGAGACCTGCAGGTTGGGCTTGTTCAACTTCTTCTTCACCGCCTCGACCACGGCGTTGGAGAGTTCCACCGAGAACCCGATCGGCTTGTTGGGGCCGTCCAGGTAGCTGAAGGGCACCGACGACTCGCGGTAGGCGAGCGAGATCTTGCCGGACTCGGCGATCTTGGCGAGCGTGTCGGCAGCTTGTGCGGCCGGTGCAGTGAAGAGGACCGCGGCAGCCAGGGACGCCATCAAAACGGAGAGTTTCATTCGAGCCTTCATCGGTTGGATTGAACAGACAGCCAGTGTAAGAAGGAGTGACACATCGGGACAATTCCAATTAACCCCGGGGTCATGCCCAAAGGTTATGGGCTGGGTTCTTTTGGCATTTCCGGGCACGGCGAGGGGCCTCTACAGTCGCACGCTGTCTCTTCTGTTCCCTTTCTTCTTCACTTCCGGAAAGTTGCCTCCATGCATGTGTGCGTGCTCGGCGCCGGCATCGTGGGCCTGGCGACCGCCTGGCAACTCGAGCGCCAGGGCCACCAGGTCACGGTGATCGACCGCGCGGCGCCCGGCGCGGGCGCCAGCGGCGGCAACGGCGCGCAGCTGAGCTACTCGTACGTGCAGCCGCTGGCCGATCCGTCGATCTGGACGCAGCTGCCCAAGCTGCTGTTCTCCCCCACGTCGCCGCTGAAGCTGCGCCCGCAGCTCGACCCGCTGCAATGGCGCTGGGGCCTGGCCTTCCTGGCCGCATGCAACGCCGCGACCTCGCGCGACACCACCGCACAGCTGCTCGCGCTGGCGGCCGCGAGCCGCACCGGCTTCGAGGCCATGCAGGCCGACATCGCGCCCGACTGCGATTTCTCCGCCACGGGCAAGCTGGTGCTCTACGCCAGCGCGGCGTCGCTCGAAGGGGCGAGCGCACAGGTCGCGCTGCAGCGCACGCTGGGCAGCGAGCAGCGCATCGTCACGCCCGATGAGTGCGTGGCCATCGAGCCCGCGCTCGCGGACTACCGCGGCCAGATGGCGGGTGCGGTGCACACGCCGAGCGAGTGCGCGGCCGACTGCCTCAAGGTGTGCGCCGAGCTGATGCGCGCACTGAGCGCGCGCGGCGTGCGCTTCATGCTCGGTGCCGACGTGCACGGCTTTGCGCGCAGCGAGGGCCGTGTCGCCGCCGTGCAGACCAGTGAAGGCGACCTCGAAGCCGATGCCTTCGTGATGGCGCTGGGCTCGGCCTCGCACAAGCTCGGTCGCGCGCTCGGCGCCTACCTGCCGGTGTACCCGCTCAAGGGCTACAGCATCACGGTCGACGTCGACCCCGCGCCCGGCGCGGCGCCGCGCGTGAACGTGACCGACAGCGCGCGCAAGGTCGTCTTCGCGCGCATCGGCTCGCGCCTGCGCGTGGCCGGCATGGCCGAGCTGGTGGGGCACGACGCGAGCATTCCGGCCACGCGCATCGAGACGCTGGCCGACGCCACGCGCGCCGTGTTCCCGCGCGCCAGCCGCCTGGCCGAGCTGCACCCCTGGACCGGCATGCGCCCGGCCACGCCGAAGGGCCTGCCGATCATCGGGCGGCTGCCGCATGCGCCGTCGAACATGCTGTTCAACACCGGCCACGGCGCGCTGGGTTTCACGCTGGCCTTCGGCTCGGCGCAGCGGATCGCGCAGGCGCTGGACGCGACCCCGTCGCACTCTTGAGCTTGCGGCCCAGGCGCCGCCAGCCGATCACCACGCCGGTCAGGCTCAGCAGCGCACCGCCCGCGCTGAGCGCGACCAGCAGCACGTCCCACAGCGGACGGTGCTCGAGCAGCGGCAGCCAGTCCCAGCTGTGCAGCATCGCGAACAGCCAGCGGCTCCACCGGCGCGTGCTGTCGCTGCGGCCGAGCACGGCGCCGGTCTGCGGATCGACATGGACCCAGGTGGCGTGCGCGTCGGCGAACACCACGCGCCAGACGGGCAGCGGCTTCTCGCTGCCGCCGGTCATGGTGTGCGCGTCGCGCGTGTAGTAGTGGCTGTCGTAGGCGGTGAGCACGTCGATGCGCGCGACCGGATCAGGCAGCAGTTGCGCGACGGCAGTGCGCAGCACCGCGGGGTCGATCTGCTGCGGCTGCGCGCTGGCCGCGTCGCGCACCAGCGGCCGGCCACTCGCGGTGCTGGCGAGCACCAGCGTCTGCCCTGCCGCGCGCACCCAGCGCAGTTCGCGGACATCGCCGCGCGTGGAAGCCAGCAGCGCAGCGGGCGCTGCATCACCAGCTTCTACGACGAGCGGCCCGCCCTGCATCGCCGCCATGCGCAATGCCGGCGCGCCGCTGTCGAACACGCGCCAGGGGTTCATCGACATCAGCCCGCTGAAGATCCACGTCAGCGTGACGAGCGCGAACAACAGCCCGCTGATGTGATGCCAGCGCATCATGAAGCCCTGGTACGGCGAGTGCGAGCCGCTCTTGTAGGTACGCCGGAAGCGCCAGCGCATCACGCCCACCACGGTGCCGGTGAGCGTGACGGCGATGCCGACGATGGAGAGCCAGTTGACGATGTCGGCCCAGTAGCGGTCCAGGCCCGTGCCGCGCAGCGGGTACAGCCAATGAATCCATGCGCCGGCGTAGTTCCACAGCCGCTCGGTGCGCGGTGCGTCGCGCACCACTTCGCCGGTGCGGCCCGAGATGTACAGCCGCGTGGCCTGCGCATCGGCCAGGTCGACCACATGCAGCGGGCGGTGCGCGTCGAGCCCGCGCGAATGGGTGAAGGCGTCTTCGTCGATGGTGCCCCGGTACTGGAGCACCACGCCCTCGCCCCCATAGGCCTGCGCGCTCACGAGTGCGCGGGCGCGGTCGACCTGGCGCAGCACGGCGCCGGTCTGTGCATCGACGACGACCACGCCGCGCCCCGGCGGCGACCGGCGCGCGCCGGGTTCTGCCGCGCTCGCCGGCACCGCGAGGTACACCGCCTGCCCGCCGCTGGCCACGGCCAGCCCCAGGTCCTGCAACGGCCCCGCGATACCGGCCGCATCGAGCGCCTGTCGTGGCCCCAGCAAGGGCGCCTTCGCATCGAGCGGCGGCAGGTGCTGCAGGCGCTCGGCCTCGGTGAGCTTGGGGTAGCCCACGTACATCATCACCACGCCCGAGACGAACCACATCGCGAAGAAGGCGCAGACGACCACGCCGAGCCAGCGGTGGATCAGGAACAACCAGCGTTTGGCATGCATGGCGGCGCTCCCGGGGTTCAGAAGCTCACGCGCACCGACACGTCGGCCGTGCGCGGCGCGCCGAGGTAGGCAAAGCCGGCGCCGACGTTCGCGGCGTACACGCGGTCGGTCGCGTTGCGCACGCGCCCTACCACCGTCACGTTGCGGTTCACCTGCCAGCTCAGCCCGAGGTCGAGCAGCGTGTAGCCGGGCCAGTGCATCGTGTTGGCCGCATCGGCGTACACCTTGCCCACATGCCGCACGCCCGCCGTGGCCTGCAGGCGCGGCGTGATGGCGTACGACACCCAGAGGTTCGCGACCACAGCCGGCGTGTTGGTCGGCGTGCGGCCCGCGAGCGACACGCCGCCCTGGCGGAACTGCTCGTAGCGCGCATCGACGTACGTGAGGTTGCCCTGCAGCGACCACTGCGGCGTGGGCTGCAGCCCGAGCGCCAGCTCCACGCCCTTGGACGACTGCTCGCCGACGAGCACCGTGAGCGTGCTGTTGGCCGGGTCCTGCGTCGCGATGTTGGTGCGGCGGATGCTGTAGGCCGCGAGCGTGGCCGTGCCCTTGCCCTGCCAGAAGTCGAGCTTGGTGCCGACCTCGACCTGCCGGCCGGTGGTGAGCTCGCTGTTGTTGCGCACATCGGCGAACGAGGCGGTCGAGAGCACGCCCGACGGCGGATCGGCCGCGGTGGCGTACTGCGCGTACAGGTTGGCGCCGGGCGCGAAGTCCCACACCAGGCCGATGCGGCCGGTGGTGGGCTTGTAGCCACGATGGAAGGTGGCCGGGTTCGCCGCGTCCACGGTACGGCGGTTGACCAGTTCGAGGTCGATGCGCTCGTGGCGCAGCGCCGTCACGAGGTGCAGCGACGGCTGCAGCGCGGTGCGGTTCTCCAGATACAGCGCGGTGGTCCGCACCTTGTTGTCGCGGTCGGGCCGGAAACCGGGCGTCATGCCCGGCACGTCGAAGAAGCGCTCGGTGGCAAAGACGTACGGGTTCACCGTGCTCACGGTGCCGGGCAGGCTGTTGGGAAAGCGCGTCTGCCGGTTCACGCTGAAGTCCAGCCCGAAAGACCAGTCGCTCTTCAGCCCGCCGATCTGGCCCTTGTGGAGACCTTCGACGCGGTTGCCCCACACGTCCTGGTCGTGCCGCTGCAGCAAGGCGCCCGAGCGGATGACGGCCGTGTTGCGCGCGTTGTAGCGGTAGTTCTCGACGTTGCGGTAGTCGCGCAGCGCGTCGTAGGCATAGAAGGTGTTCTTGAACTGCAGCGCGTCGCTGGCCTGCCATTCGGTGACCGAGCGCAGCCACTGCACGCGCTGCGCATAGAGGCCGTCGGCGCTGTTGTAGTTCTGGAAGCGTGTGCTGCGGTCGATGCGCATCTCGCCGCCCGCCGGGTTCAGCACCGGCGTGCCCCAGTAGGGCCGCGTGACGTCTTCGTCCTGGTACTCGTAGGCAAGCGTGTGCTTCAGGCCGCCGCCGAAGTCCGACAGCAGCGAGGCCGCGAGCTGCGTCGACTTGCTCTTGGTGCCGTCGGTCCAGCCGTTGGCGTCGCGGTGGTTCACGTCGATGCGCGCGTAGTGGCTGCCCGCGCCGCCGTCGCCGGCGATGCGGCGGTTCAATCCGAACGAAGCCTCCTTCAGGTTCTGCGTACCGACACGCAGCTGCGCTTCGGCGAAGTCGCTGCGCTCGGGCGTCTTGGTGATGTAGTTGATCGAGCCGCCCAGCGCACCCGAGCCGAACAGGAAGCTCGACGGGCCGCCGATGGCTTCGACGCGGTCGTAGATCCAGCTGTCGACCGGGCGCGCCGCGATCGAATACTGCAGGTTGATGCCGTTGAACAGCTGCGCGATCGAGCCACTGCCAAAGCCACGGTAGCTCACGCCGACGTTGCCGGGCGCGTCGTGCGCGGTCACGCCGGGCACGGCGCGCAGCGCCTCCTGCGTGTTCTGCGCGCCGCGCGCATCGAGCACCGCGCGGTTCACCACCGTGATGGAAGCGGGCGTCTCGCGCGGCGTGAGGCCCAGGCGGCTCGCGGTGTCGGCGGGCGTGTCAAGGTCGAGCCGGCCGTTGGGGCGCGGGGCATCGTCGGCCACCTCGATCGGGGGCAGCGAAGACACGGCGGTCTGGGCATGAGCAGGCGCATGGACGGCGCCGAACAAGGCAAGCAGCCCCAAAGCGGGGGCACGGGAAAGGGTGGGCATGGCATCTCTCTTGCGACGGCGCTGGCGAAAACAATGAAGCGCAGCGCCGGCCGCACAACGACCGGGAACGCACCGCGCGGCCCGTTCAGGCGGCGTCAGGTGCAGGAACGACGAAGCTCAGGAGAGATGCGTGGGCGGCCCGCGCGCCGGCAGCGGCGAGGCCGTGGCTGCCGCGAGGCGGGCAGCGGGAATCGATTGCAGCGCACGGCCCAGCGGCAGCGGCGTGGGCAGCGTCACCTGCACGGTGGCGGGCGGCGGCCCGGAGACCATGCACAGCGGGCAGTCCATGGCTGCCATGCCGACTTCGGTCGCGCCGTCGTCGCCCTGCACGATGAGCTTGACGGTGCCCGCGGCGGAACACACGAGTTCCATCGCCTGCGGGTTCACGAGCGGCGACGCGCCCGCGATCAGCAGCGACGCCATGAACCACGCCAGCACCAGGCGGTGCATTGCGCAGAAGGTTCGAAGGGCGTGCATGGGCGCGGATTATGGCGCGAGGCGAATGCCCCGCATCTTTCTCAGGCGGTCTGCTCGATCGCTTCGCGCATGCAGCGCGTGATGCCGCGCACGGCCACCGAATCGGGCCGGCCCGCGAAGCGCAGCGCGCGCACCGGCACCGGAATGTGCGGCTCCAGCGTGAGCACGTCGACCTTGGCGCGGTCGGCCGAGCGCGCCGTGCAGCCGTCGACCAGCGCCACGCCCAGCCCGTGGTGCGCCATGGCCAGCGCCGCGTGGTAGGTCTGCACCGTGACCACGGCCTGCTGGAAGCCCACGCCCGCCTGCCGGCAGGCCTGGCTCAGGCTGGTGCCGACGGGGTCGCGGCCATCGAGGCCGATCACCGGGCGGTCGATGAGGTCGTGCAGCGCCACCGAGCCGTTGCGCACCAGCGCGCGCGGCAGCATGCCCTTGGGCGCCACGCACACCATGCGGCTGTCGGCCAGGGTCTCCTGCGTGAGCGAGGGATGCACCGCGGGGCTGAAGGCAAAACCCACGTCGGCCTCCTGCAAGAGCAGCGCCGACATGATCTGCGGCGAGTGCAGCGACTCGACCGTGATCGCATAACCCGGATGCATCTCGCGAAAGGCCTTGAGCGCGCGCGGCAGGATTTCGTAGCTCAGCGCGAGCACGCTGAGGATGCGCAGCTCGCCCGTGTCGTTGCCCGCGCGCAGGTTCGCCGCCAGCCGCTGCACCTCGTCGAGCTGCGCGAACAGCCGCTCGATGTGCGGGTACAGCGTGAGCGCCTCGGTGGTCGGCGTGAGCCGCCCCTTGGCGCGCTGGAACAGCGGAAAACCCAGCTGCAGCTCGGCATGCTGCAGCGTGCGGCTCACGGCCGGCTGCGTGATGTTGATGAGCCGCGCGGCCGCGCTCACGCTGCCCGCGAGCATGATCGCGTTGAAGACCTCGATGTGGCGCAGCCGCATGGCCGACAGTCGTCGGAGGCGGTCAGCGGACGGTGGTCTTGCCCGTCGCGATGTCCATCACCATGCGCACGCCCAGATAGAGACGCGGCTCGATGGAGTCGATCAGCACGTACTCCGCGTCGGCCGTGTGCGCGCCGAAGCCCTGTAGGCCGAAGCGCTCGATGACCGGCGCCTTGGTCTTGAGCGAAGCGAACGCCGCGTCGGTGCCGCCACCGGCGGCCTTATCGTCGGCGCCCAGCGGGCGGCCCAGCTCGTCCTTGTAGATGGCCTGCGCGTGCTTGGCCAGCGCGCGCGACGCGTCGGTGGCCTCGAGCGGCGGACGGCGGCGTTCGAACTTCAGCTCGACCTTGGCGTCGGGCACCAGCTGCTTCTTCACACGCTCGTTCACCTGCTGCTCGATGCGGTCGTAGTCGGCCACCTTGAGCACGCGCACGTCGGCGCCCGCGGTGGCGCTGGCCGGAATCACGTTGCGGTTGGTGCCCGACTTGGAGATGGTCCAGTTCATCTTCAGACCCGTGGCCGGGTCGGACAGGTCGCGCATCTGCAAGATTTGATGCGACAGCTCGTACAGCGCGTTCACGCCCAGCTCGGGCGCCGAGCCCGCGTGCGAGGCCTTGCCCGCCACGTTCAGCGTGACCGAGGCGATGCCCGCGGTGGCCAGCGAGAGCTTGTCGTCCTTGATGGAGGCGCCCTCGAACGACAGCACGGCATCGTGCTCGCCGCCCAGCTTGGTGAGCAAGGCGCGCGAACCGGGCGAGCTGATTTCTTCGTCGCCGTTGATCAGCACGGTGAGCGTGCCGTAGTCCTTGAACTTCAGCGCCTGCAGCATCGACACCAGGTGCGTGATGACGGCCACGCCCTGCTTGTCGTCGGCAATGCCCAGGCCGTAGGCCTTGTCGCCGTCGACGCGGAACGGCTGCTTGTTGAGCATGCCCACGGTGTAGACCGTGTCCATGTGCGCGATGAGCATGATCTTCTTGGTGCCCGTGCCCTTGAAGGTGGCGCGCACCACGCGGCCGATTTTCTCGGGCGTGTCTTCCATGCGGTAGGCGTCGGCGCTCGGGTCGATGAGCTCGACCTCGCCGCCCAGCGCCTTGAACTTGGCGGCGATGAGGTCGGAGATTTTCTCGAGGCCTTCGATGTCGCGGCTGCCCGACTCGATGGAGACCAGCTCCTTCAGCGTCTCGAGCAGGGCGGGCTTTTCCTTGGCGGCCAGCGCGGCGATGCGGGCATCAGGGGCAGCGGAAGCGGTGCCGAGGAAGGCCGCGCAGACGGCGGCGAGCAGGAAGGTGCGGGGCTGGAGTTTCATGGGCGTGTTTCTTCTTTCTGTCGTTTGTCTCTTGGGGATCGTGCGAACGTGGATCAGTGAGGATCAGTGGGCCTTGTCCCAGTTGGGACCGACGCCGATCTCGGCGAGCAGCGGCACCTTGAGCGCCGCCACGCCGGCCATCAGGCGCGGGATTTCGGTGCGCACCCATTCGACCTCGGCCTCGGGCACTTCGAACACCAGTTCGTCGTGCACCTGCATGATCATCTTGGTGGCGCGCTTTTCTTCGTCAAGCACGTTCTGTACCTTGACCATGCTGAGCTTGATGAGGTCGGCCGCCGTGCCCTGCATCGGCGCGTTGATGGCCTGGCGTTCGGCCGCCTTCTTGCGGGGGCCGTTGCCGCCGTTGATCTCGCTCAGGTAGAGGCGCCGGCCGAACACGGTCTCGACATAGCCCTTGTCGCGCGCGAACTCCACGATCTGGTCCATGTAGGTCTTCACGCCCGGATAGCGTGCAAAGTACCGATCGATGTACGAGGCCGCGGCCTTGGTCTCGATGCCCAGGTTCTTCGCCAGGCCGAAGCTGCTCATGCCGTAGATGAGGCCGAAGTTGATGACCTTGGCGTAGCGGCGCTGCTCGCTGGACACCTGGTCGGGCGTGGTGCCGAACACCTCGGCGGCCGTGGCGCGGTGCACGTCGACGCCGTCGGTGAAGGCGCGCAGCAACGACTCGTCGCCGCTGATGTGGGCCATGATGCGCAGCTCGATCTGCGAGTAGTCGGCACTGGCGATCACGCTGCCTGCCGGTGCCACGAAGGCCTCGCGCACGCGGCGGCCTTCGGGCGTGCGGATCGGAATGTTCTGCAGGTTGGGGTCGTTGCTGCTCAGGCGGCCCGTGACGGCCACCGCCTGCGCATAGTGCGTGTGCACGCGGCCGGTGCGCGGGTTGGCCAGCTGGCCGAGCTTGTCGGTGTAGGTGCCCTTGAGCTTCGAGAGGCCACGGTGCTCGAGGATCTTGGCGGGCAGCGGGTAGTCTTCGGCCAGCTTCTCCAGCACTTCTTCGTCGGTGCTGGGCGCGCCGCTCGGCGTCTTCTTGACCACGGGCAGGCCCAGCTTGGTGAAGAAGATTTCGCCGATCTGCTTGGGCGAACCCAGGTTGAAGGGCTGGCCCGCGATGTCGTAGGCCTCCTGCTCCAGCGCCATGATGCGCGTGCCCAGGTCGTGGCTCTGCGCGGCCAGCGTGGGCGCGTCGATCAGCACGCCGTTGCGCTCGATGCGGTACAGCGCCTCGCTCGAATCCATTTCGAGCTGGTAGATGTAGGCCAGCTTTTCTTCCTTCTGCAGCAGGGGCCACAGCGCGTGGTGCACGTCGAGCGTCTGGTCGCTGTCTTCGCACGAGTACTCGGCGGCCTTGGCGATGTCCACCTGGCTGAACGGAATCTGGTGCGCGCCCTTGCCGCACAGGTCTTCGTAGGAGATGCCGCTGCGTCCCAGGTGGCGCTCGGCCAGGGACGACAGGCCGTGCGGCTTGTTCACTTCGAGCACGTAGCTTTGCAGCATGGTGTCGTGCGCGTAGCCCTGCACCTCGATGCCGTGGTTGGCGAACACGTGGCGGTCGTACTTGATGTGCTGGCCCAGCTTCTTCTTGTCGGCGTTCTCGAGCCAGGGCTTCAGCCTGGCGAGCACCTCGTCGATGGGCAGCTGCGCGGGTGCGTCGGGGTAGTTGTGCGTGAGCGGAATGTAGGCCGCTTCGCCCGGCGTGACGCTGAAGCTGATGCCCACGATCTGCGCGACCATTTCGTCCAGCGAGGTGGTCTCGGTGTCGATGGCCGTGAGTTCGGCGGCCTCGAGCTTCGCGAGCCAGGCGTCGAACTGCGCCCATTCCATGATGGTGTCGTACTTCAGGTTGCTCGCGGGCGCGGCGGCCTCTTGCGCGTCCAGCTCGGAGGGCTCGTCGAACAGGCCGCCCTGGTCGCGGTCGGCCTTGGCGGCGGCCTTCTTCTTGGCGTTCTCTTCGATCAGCTCGGGCGGCACTTCCTGCGCTTCGAGCGACTTGACCAGGCTCTTGAAACCGAACTTCTCGTAGAAGGGCTTCAGCTCGGCCGTCTGCGGCGCGCCAACGGGCAGGCCTTCGAGCGAGGGCAGGCCTTCGACATGGCCGTTCAGGTCGCAGTCGGTGCGGATGGTGACGAGGCGGCGGCTCAGCGGCAGCTTGTCGAGCGCCTGGCGCAGGTTCTCGCCGGCGGCGCCCTTCACTTCGGCGGCGCGTTCGACCAGCGCATCGAGCGAGCCGTATTCGAGCAGCCACTTGGCGGCGGTCTTGGGGCCGACCTTCGGCACGCCGGGCACGTTGTCGACCGTGTCGCCGATGAGCGTCTGGTAGTCGACCATGAGGCTGGGCGGCACGCCGAACTCTGCCGTCACGCCGGCGATGTCGCGCTTCTTGCCGTTCATCGTGTCGATGATGGTGATGTGCTCGTCGACCAGCTGGCTCAGGTCCTTGTCGCCGCTGGACACGATCACCTCGACGCCCTGCGCGGCCGCCACCTTGGCGAGCGTGCCGATCACGTCGTCAGCCTCGACCTCGGGCACGGTAATCACCGGCCAACCGAGCAGCCTGACCACTTCGTGGATGGGGTCGATCTGGCTGCGCAGGTCGTCGGGCATCGGCGAGCGGTTGGCCTTGTACTCGGGGTACCAGTCGTCGCGGAAGGTCTTGCCGGGGGCGTCGAAGATGCAGGCCGCGTAGTCGGCGCGCACCTCGCGGCGCAGCGCGGTCATCATGTTGATCATGCCCCGGATCGCCCCGGTGGCCGGGCTCTTGGGGTCGCCGGGCACGGCGCGCAGATCGGGCATCGCGTGGAAGGCCCGGTACAGGTAGCTCGAGCCATCGACGAGCAGCAGCGTTTTCTTGTCGGTCATCGGGGCATTTTGCCGTGCCCGGACCGGCGTCCGGAACGACACCAGGGTCGGCTGGCGGCCGACACGCCGCCAGCGGGTGCACGCCTACAATCCGTGCATGCCTAGCTCCCCACTCCTGGTCGCCCGCCGCATCCTGCTGGCGCTGGCTTTCGCCACCCCCGTTGCCGCCCTCGCGCAGGCGCCGGCCGCGCCCGCCGCCAAGCCGGCCCCGGCGGAACCGCTACAAAATCAGGAGCAGGCCGACGGCCGGCGCAACCAGAAGGTCGAGCACATCCACACGGAAGACAGCGGCGCCTCGGTCGACGAGGTGCGCTACGGCGGCCGCACGCAGAGCATCAACGTCAAGCCCAAGTCGAACATGCCCGGTTACGAAGTGCTGCCCAACGACGGCGGCAGCGCCCGCCCCGGCACGACCGGCGACGCCAACAGCGGCGGCAACGGCCCGCGTGTCTGGAACGTGCTGAAGTTCTGACCGTGACGCTGTCGTTCTCCTTCCCGCCCTCCCTCTTTTCTCCCGCAGCCGCCGTCCGGCGCTGAGCATCGCCATGGCAGTTTTTACCGAAGTCCAGTTCGGCGAGGCAGACGCGCTCGTCCAGCGTCTTGGCATGGGCGCCCTGCGCGAGCTGCGCGGCATCGAGGGCGGCATCGAGAACACCAACTACTTCGCCACCACCGAGTCGGGCGAGTTCGTGCTGACGCTGTTCGAGCGCCTGAGCGCCGAGCAGTTGCCGTACTACCTTTGCCTCATGAAGCACCTGGCCGGTGCCGGCCTGCCGGTGCCCGCGCCCGTGGCCGACCCGGCCGTGGCGCCGCCGACCGGCCATGCGCTGTCGATCCCCGCGCAGGCACCCTGCGAGCTGCTGCACCGCGTGGCCGGCAAGCCCGCGGCGCTGGTGCAGAAGCTGTCGGGCCGCAGCGAGCTGGCCCCCACGGCCGCCCATTGCGCCGAACTGGGCGCCATGCTGGCCCGCATGCACCTGGCCGGGCGCGACTACCCGCGCATCCAGCCCAACCTGCGCGGCCTGCCCTGGTGGAACGAGACCGCCCCGGTGGTGCTGCCCCACATGGACGAGGCGCAGTCGGCGCTGCTGCGCGCCGAGCTGGCCTACCAGAACCATGTCGCCGAATCGTCGGCCTACGCGGCACTGCCGCGCGGCCCGGTGCATGCCGACATGTTCCGCGACAACGTGATGTTCGCGACCGGCGGCGAGCCCGACGCGCCGCCGCGCCTCACGGGCGTGTTCGACTTCTACTTCGCGGGCACCGACACCTGGCTGTTCGACCTGGCCGTGTGCCTGAACGACTGGGCCATCGACCTGGCCAGCGGCCGGCATGACGCCGCCCGCGCCGACGCCCTGCTCGCCGCGTATGAAAGCGTGCGCAGGCTGAACGCCTCCGAGCGCGCCCTGCTGCCCGCGATGCTGCGCGCCGCCGCGCTGCGCTTCTGGATCTCGCGCCTGTGGGACTTCCACCTGCCGCGCGAGGCCAGCATGCTCAAGCCCCACGACCCGACGCACTTCGAGCGCGTGCTGCGCGAGCGCGCCACCCACCCGCACGCCATCGCCCACGTCCTAGAGCCGGCGCTGGCAGCCTGACCGTACACATGAAACTCCACCTCGTGCCGGCGCGCACCGGCTTCGACTGGGTCCGCCTCGGACTCAAGACCTTCTGGCGCCAGCCGCTGGCCTTCATCTCGCTGTTCTTCCTGCTGATGGCGATGATCTCGACGGTGTCGATGCTGCCGCTGCTCGGCAGCGTGCTCGCACCGATCCTGCTGCCCTTCATGACGCTCGGCCTGATGGTCGCGACCTCGGTGGCAGCGACCGACAACGCCGACGGCCTGGGCAACGCGGGCGACCTGGGCCGCCCCACGGGCTCGGCCATGTTCATCGCGGTGTTCGACGCCATGCGCACCGAATGGCGCTCGCTGGTGGTGCTGGGCGTGATCTCGGCCGTGTACTTCGTGCTGGCCGTCACGCTGACGGCACTGGTCGACGGCGGCCAGCTCATGCGCGCCTACCTGTTCGACGAGGCGGTGACGCCCGAGGTCATGAAGAGCAGCGAGTTCCTCACGGCGCGCACGCTGCTGATGTGCCTGAACCTGCCGCTGTCGCTGGCCATGTGGCATGCGCCCGCGCTGGTGCACTGGCACCGCGTGGAGCCGGTGAAGAGCGTCTTCTTCAGCATCGTCGCGCTGTTCCGCAACTTCGGCGCCTACGCGCTGTTCGGCCTGGCGTGGTTCGGCGTGTTCATGCTTGCGGGCATCGCCATCGGTCTGCTCGCCACCGTGCTGATCGGCGTCGGCGCCATGGGCTCCGACGGCGCGGCCCTGGCGATCGGCAACATCCTGATGATCGGCACCGCGCTGGTGCTGGCGGCCATGTCGCTGGCCTCGACCTGGTTCACCTTCCGGGACAGCTTCGACGCGAACTGAGCGGGCATCGCCCGCTGCCCTTTCGGGCAAGCGGGACCGCCGTCCTCAGACCGGCGTGAGCTTCGCCACCGACAGCGCCAGCCACTTCACGCCGTGGCGCGCGAACTTCACCTGTGCCCGCGCGTCGTCGCCGGTGCCTTCGAGCGCGGTCACCGTGCCCTCGCCGAACTTGTTGTGGAACACCTGCATGCCTGAACGCAGGCCGTGCGACGGCGCGGTCTTCTGCGGCGGCACGGGCGGGCTGGCGAAGGTGTCCTTGCCGGCGCTGCTGCCGCCACCACCGTAGCGGTTGCCGCCGCCTCCTCCACCACCGTAGCCACCGGCACCGCCGCGCGTGCTGCCGTAGCCGCCGCCATAGCCGAAGGCCGAGGGCGCAAAGCCCTGGTTCTTCGGCGTGAGCCACTTGAGCGCGCCTTCCGGCAGCTCGTCGAAGAAGCGGCTCTTGACGTTGTAGCGCGTCTGCCCGTGCAGCATGCGCGTCTGCGAATGGCTCAGGTACAGGCGCTTGCGCGCGCGCGTGATCGCCACGTACATCAGGCGGCGTTCTTCCTCGAGGCTCTCGAAATCGCTCATCGAGTTCTCGTGCGGGAACAGGCCCTCTTCCATGCCGGTGATGAACACGCAGTCGAACTCCAGGCCCTTGGCGGCGTGCACGGTCATGAGCTGCACCGCGTCTTGCCCGGCCTGCGCCTGGTTGTCGCCCGACTCGAGCGCCGCGTGCGTCAGGAAGGCCGCGAGCGGGCTCAGCGTTTCGCCGGTTTCGGCATCGGGCGCCAGCGGCTCGTCGAGCACCGGCCGGCTGGGGTCGAGCCCCTGGCTCGCGGGCGACTGGCGCAGCTCGTCGACCGGCAACGCCACGGCGTCGCGGCCGAAGCCTTCCTGCGTGACGAAGCTTTCGGCCGCGTTCACGAGTTCGTCCAAGTTCTCGAGGCGGTCGGCGCCTTCGCGGTCGGCCTTGTAGTGTTCGACGAGGCCGCTGTGGTCGAGCACCAGCTCGATGATCTCGCGCAGGCTCACACCCTGGGTCTGCTCGCGCAGCACGTCGATCTTGGCGACGAAAGCCGTGAGGTTCGAGCCGGCCTTGCCACCGACCGCGCTCACCGCGTCGTGCAGCGAGCGCCCGGCGGCGCGCGCCGCGTCCTGCAAGCTCTCGAGCGTGCGTGCACCGATGCCGCGCGGCGGGAAGTTGACGACGCGCAGGAAGCTGGTGTCGTCGTCCTTGTTCTCGAGCAGGCGCAGGTAGGCCAGCGCATGCTTGATTTCGGCGCGCTCGAAGAAGCGCAGGCCGCCGTACACGCGGTACGGCACCGAGGCGTTGAACAGCGCCGTTTCGATCACCCGGCTCTGCGCATTGCTGCGGTAGAGCACAGCCATTTCCTTGCGATCGAAGCCGTCGCGCGCCAGCTGGCGCATTTCCTCGACCATCCACTGCGCTTCGGCGAGGTCGGTGGGCGACTCGTACACGCGCACCGGCTCGCCTGGCCCCTGATCGGTGCGCAGGTTCTTGCCCAGGCGCTTCTTGTTGTGGCTGATGAGCTCGTTGGCCGAATCGAGGATGTTGCTGTAGCTGCGGTAGTTCTGCTCCAGGACGATCTGGCGGCGCACGTCGAACTCGCGCACGAAGTCGGTCATGTTGCCCACGCGCGCGCCGCGGAAGGCATAGATGCTCTGGTCGTCGTCGCCCACGGCGATCACGCTGTTGTGCTCGCCCGGCGTGAAGTGGCCGCCGGCCGCCGTGTGGCCCGCGAGCATCTTCAGCCACGCGTACTGCAGGCGGTTGGTGTCCTGGAACTCGTCGACCATGATGTGGCGGAAGCGCCGCTGGTAGTGCTCGCGCACCGGATCGTTGTCGCGCAGCAGCTCGTAGCTGCGCAGCATCAGCTCGCCGAAGTCGACCACGCCTTCGCGCTGGCACTGCTCTTCGTACAGCTGGTAGAGCTCGACCTTCTTGCGGTCGTCGTCGCTGCGAGCCTCGATGTCGCCGGGGCGCAGGCCGTCTTCCTTGGCGCCGGCGATGAACCACTGGGTCTGCTTGGCCGGAAAGCGCTCGTCGTCGACGTTGAACTGCTTCATCAGGCGCTTGATGGCCGAGAGCTGGTCTTGTGTGTCGAGGATCTGGAAGGTCGAGGGCAGGTTGGCCAGCTTCCAGTGCGCGCGCAGCAGGCGGTTGCACAGGCCGTGGAAGGTGCCGATCCACATGCCGCGCACATTCACCGGCAGCATCGCGGTCAGCCGCGTCATCATTTCCTTGGCGGCCTTGTTGGTGAAGGTGACGGCCAGGATGCCGCCGGCGGACACCTGCCCCGTCTGCAGCAGCCAGGCGATGCGGGTGGTGAGCACCCGCGTCTTGCCGGAGCCGGCACCGGCAAGGATGAGGGCATTGCCCGCGGGCAGCGTGACGGCAGCAAGCTGCTCGGCGTTGAGGTTGTTCAGCAACGGCGAGGCAGGGCCGCCCGTATCGGCTGCGGGCGCGCCGGAAAACAGGTCGTGAGGGAGCATGGGTGCCATTGTAGAAAGCTGCCCCGCCCAGGGCCCCGCCGGGCGCGCTTGCCCCTGCGGGCATGACCTGGATCAAGGCAGTGCCCGCCGGCGTGCGCGGGCCCGCCGCGCTTGCGACAGATCAAGCGAGGCGGCCATGCCCGGCGGGAGACTGCCCTCCAGTTGCCGGCCCTGCGCGCCGGCCGTCACTGGAGAAACCCATGCCCAAGAAACTCGCCCCCGCCTGCATCGCCGCCCTGCTCGGCGCCATGGCCGTCCTGCCCGCCGCAGCGCAGGAAGCACAAGGCAACTGGCTGGTGCGCGCCCGCGCCGTGTACCTGAAGCCGGCGAACCATTCGGCGCCGGTGGCCGACCTGTCGATTCCCGCCGATGCGATCACGGTCAACAGCAAGACCATTCCCGAGCTCGACGTCACCTACTTCTTCACGCCGAACATCGCCGCCGAACTGGTGCTGACGGTGCCGCAGAAACAGACGGTCACCGTGCAGCAGAGCGCGCTGGGCAGCCCGGTGGACATCGGCACCTTCAAGCACCTGCCGCCCTCGCTCATGCTGCAGTACCACTTCATGCCCACAGCGAAGATCCGGCCCTACATCGGCGCGGGCCTGAACTACACGCGGCTGAGCAGCGTCAACCTGCAGGTGCCGACGGTCGGCCGCCTTCAGCTGCAGAACGAAAGCTTCGGCCTCGCGCTGGGCGCCGGTGTCGACATCGAGGTGGCGAAGAACACCTACCTCAACATCGACGTGAAGAAGCTGCGCATCCGCAGCGCCGTGAACATGGACGGCGTGCAGCTGTCGACCGTGAAGGTCGACCCGTGGCTGTTCGGCGTGGGCATCGGCTACCGGTTCTGACAAAGAAGCGCACCGCGGTCGTCGGGTATACGCAGCAACCCATAGGGTCAATACGCCCCGGCGACTTGCGCATCATCGCCATGGCCGTAAAATCAATCACCGGGCCCAAGTTTCTTGCGTCCGGTTTTTTTTGGCCGTCATTTTCATGACGCGACCACGAGAACCGGCCGGACCAAGCGCTCATTCGTTCCACTCAACGATTCCTTTCTGGAGCCTGGTCATGCAAATCTTCGATTACGACAACATCCTTCTGCTGCCGCGCAAATGCCGCGTGGAAAGCCGCTCGGAATGCGACGCCAGCGTCACGCTGGGCGAGCGCACCTTCCGCCTGCCGGTGGTGCCTGCCAACATGAAAACGGTGGTCGACGAGTCGATCTGCCTGTGGCTCGCGCAGAACGGTTACTTCTACGTGATGCACCGCTTCGACCTGGACAACGTCCAATTCGTGAAGGACATGCAGGGCAAGGGCGTGTTCGCCTCGATCTCGCTGGGCGTGAAGAAGCCCGACTACGACACCGTCGACCAGATGGTGGCCCAAGGCCTTGTGCCCGAATACATCACGATCGACATCGCGCACGGCCATGCCGACAGCGTGAAGAACATGATCGGCTACCTCAAGGCCAAGCTGCCCAAGTCGTTCGTGATCGCCGGCAACGTCGGCACGCCCGAAGCCGTGATCGACCTGGAGAACTGGGGCGCCGACGCGACCAAGGTCGGCATCGGCCCGGGCAAGGTCTGCATCACCAAGCTCAAGACCGGCTTCGGCACGGGCGGCTGGCAGCTGTCGGCGCTCAAGTGGTGCGCGCGCGTGGCGACCAAGCCGATCATTGCCGACGGCGGCATCCGCGACCACGGCGACATCGCCAAGAGCATCCGCTTCGGCGCGTCGATGGTCATGATCGGGTCGCTGTTCGCGGGCCACGAAGAGTCGCCGGGCAAGACGGTCGACGTCGACGGCACGCTCTTCAAGGAGTACTACGGCTCGGCCAGCGACTTCAACAAGGGCGAGTACAAGCACGTCGAAGGCAAGCGCATCCTCGAGCCCATCAAGGGCAAGCTGGCCGACACGCTGGTCGAGATGGAGCAGGACGTGCAGAGCTCGATCAGCTACGCGGGCGGCCGCACGCTGATGGACATCCGCAAGGTCAACTACGTCACGCTGGGCGGCGACAACGCCGGCGAACACCTGCTGATGTGAGCGCGACGGGCGGCCCTCCGCCCGTCTCTTTTCTTTCAGGCCTCGAGCAGCTGCACTGCGTAGCGGTGCAGCGCATGCGCCGGATCGGCCAGCGCATCGACCACGCCGAAGTGGTCCAGCCCCGGCAGCACCTCGCACACCGGCACGGTATGGCGGCCCCAGGCCTCGCGGATCATCGCGTTGTGGCGCAAGAACTCCGCGCTCTCGTTGCCCCCCACCGCCGCATAGAGCTGGCCGCGCGCCGGCGCAGGCCACAGCGCAGGGCTTGCGCGCCGCGCGTCGGCATCGGTGAGCTTCAGCGTGTGCTCGAGGAACGGCGTGCGCTGCAGCGGACGCAGGTCGAACAGGCCCGAGACCGACAGTGCATTGCGCACCAGTTGCGCGGGCAGATCGGGCGCTACGGCCTTCCAGTCGCAGGCCAGCAGCGCCGCCGCCATGTGGCCGCCGGCCGAATGCCCCGCGACGGTGATGCGCGAAGGGTCCCCGCCATGCGCCGCCACGTGGCGCCACGTCCATTCGAGCGCCCGCACCATCTGCAAGAGGATGCCCGGCACCGTCACCGGCTGGTCGACCGGACCCGGGCACAGCGCGTAGTTGGGCTGCACCACGCAGATGCCGCGGTCATGGAAGGCGGGGCTGATGAACGAGTGGTCCTTCTTGTCCATGGCGCGCCAGTAGCCGCCGTGGATGAAGACCAGTACCGGCGCATCGGGCACGGGCGCCGGAAAGACGTCGAGCGTTTCGTTCGGGCCGGTGCCGTAGGGCACGTCGATGCGGCACGGCAGCGTGTCGCGCGCCGCGGCGGAATCGCGGGCCCAGCGCGCGAAGTACGCGGGGTGTTCCTTCACCCGCGCCAGGTTGTTGTACATGCCTTCCAGCCAGGCGGGGTCGTGCGCTTCCATGCGGTGTTTGCTCCTTGTTTTTCCGGGGCGCATCTTGGCACGGCCGCGTGCATGGAAATGCGCGGCTGGATAAAATGTGGGCTGTGTTGGGGGGGTAGCTCAGCTGGGAGAGCGCCGCGTTCGCAATGCGGAGGTCGGGAGTTCGATCCTCCTCCTCTCCACCAACCGACCCAGCAAAAAGGCCTTGGCAATCGCCAAGGCCTTTTTCATTTGCAGCTGTGCGCTGCCGCCGGGAAATGTCAGGCGTCGAGCGTCAGGTGCTGGCCGTGCAATGCCGCAGCGCCCGGCGATGCCAGGAAGCCGATGGTCTGCGCCGCGACCGAGGTCGACACCCACTCGGCCGGGTTCGCGTCGGGCATCGCCTGGCGGTTGGCCGGCGTGTCGAGCACGCTGGGGGCCACGCTGTTGATGTTCACGCCGTGCGGCGCGGCCTCGGCTGCCATCGATTCCACCAGCCGCTGCAGCGCGCTCTTCGACGCGATGTACGCCGCCATGGCCGGCAGGCCGCGCGCCGCCACCTTGGCCGTCACCGCAATGATGCGGCCCGCGCGGCGCTCGATCATCGAGGGCAGCACGGCCTGCGTCACGGCGACGAACGACCAGGCGTTGAGGTTCATCATCCGGTCCCAGCTCGCGCGCGTGAGCGCGTGCGTCGCCTCGCCCATCTCGAAGCCGCCGGCAATGTGCACCAGCGCATCGACGCGGCCGAAGGCCTGCAGCACCTGGCCGGTGAGCGCGGCCATGTCGGGCGCCGAGGTCACGTCGCCAGCGAGCAGCAGGTGCTGTGAGTTGTCCAGGCCGGGGAAGACTTCGGCCAGGCGACCGGCGTGGTGATCGACCAGCGCGAGCCGCGCGCCCTGGTCAAGAAAGTGCTGGGCCACGGCCCGGCCCAGCGCGCCCGCGGCGCCGGTGATCAGTACATGGGGCGTGTTGCTTGCATCGCTCATCGAAAACTCCTCGGATAGGGGGTGGGGCGGGGCCCCGAAGGTCGCGCATCCTAACGCTCTCGTACAAATGTGCAGAAAATTTTTGAAGTCCCAAAAAGATTGGTATATACTCGTGGTCTTGCCAGAAAACACTAACGGTTTTCAAAGCAAGGGCTCTTAGCTCAGTTGGTAGAGCAGCGGACTCTTAATCCGTAGGTCGAGTGTTCGAGTCACTCAGGGCCCACCAACCAACATCGCGGCAACGCTGGAAAGCCTGCTACCCACAAGGTAGCAGGCTTTTTTCATGGTGCGTTCACTTGTACGTTTGATCGCGCCGACGCGACCCTTCGCAAGCCCCTCCCCGACATCCCGTGAAGAAATCCAAACCCGCGCCATCGCCGAAATCCTTCGACCTCAAGCAGCACTGGCATTGGGGCCGCGGCATGCGCCAGTTGCGCATCGCCGACTTCCTGAAGGACGGCCGCCTGCTGGTCCCCGGCGACCTGACGGGCGAAGGCCCGGCCACCGACGACGGCACCGGCGCGCTGCGCACCGTGGGCGGCGTGCAGGTCGGCAGCGCCGACTACGAAACCGGCCTGATGTGGGTCGGCCGCAAGCTGCGCGAAGGCGACCTGCCGAGCAAGCCCCAGGGCTGATGCGGCTACGGCGCCGTGACGCGCCGGAGAAACTGCAGCGAGCGCTCCAGCGCCAGCCGCCCCGGCGCATCGTCGAGGTTGAACTGGTACTCGTGCGGCAACGCCGGCGCCTGATCGGCGGGGAAGAACAGGCTGTCGACCTGCACGCCTTTGGCGACCAAGGTCTGCGCCATCGACCGCGACTGCCCTTCGAGCGGATCGCCGTTGCCCGCAGTGATGAATGACGGCGGAAAAGCCCCGGTCACATAACGACGCACCGACGCGGTCTCGAAGGCCGGCGCGTTCTGGAAATCCTTGCTGCCGCTGTATGACCAGAACACGGTCCGCAGGAAGCCACCGAACGCACCGTCGAGTTTGGCCTGCGCCGCGTCGTAGGCACCGCAGTGCAGCAGCATGCCGCGCAGCTGCTCGCGCGCGATGACGGGCGTGAGGCCCACGGCTTTCGCATAGCCGGGCACGGCCACCGCGTTCGCGACCTGCGCGACGATGTGCGCGCCCGCCGAGTCGCCGGCCAGCACGAGCCGCGCGGGGTCCACGCCCAGCCGCGCCGCCTCGCGCACCAGATAACCCAGCGCCGTGTTCACCTGCCGCACCGGTACCGGATAGCCCTGGCCCGGCGCGATCGAATAGCCAACTGCCACGACAGTGAAGCCCTGCCCCGCCAGCACGCGCGCGTAGTTCGCCACGTCGCGCCGGTGGCCCGAGACCCAGGCGCCGCCGTGCACCCACACGATGGTGGGCAAGGGCTGCGCGCCCGCCGAGGCCGGACGGAACACGTCGAGGTAGGCATCCGGGTCGGCCTCGTCGTAGTGCTGATCGAGCACCGCCGAGATGCCAGTCGGCACGTGCTTCTGCAGCGACTGCGACGCGGCGTCCGAGCCCTTGCCGAAGGCGTAGCGGATCATCAGCACCGAAGGCCACGGGCTCCACTGGAACGCGGCATAGCCCACGATCACGAGGCCGGCGATGACGCCGAGGATTCGCAGCAGGATGGTCTTGAGCTTCACGGTGGAGCGCCTGCACCGGACGGCCCGGCGCTTCAGGGAGCGCCCTGCATTCTGCTTGCCACGGGCAGTGCCCCGCTATCCTCGCCTCACATGCCGCCACCGCCCGTCATCGCGCCCTCCTCCGCGCTCACACAGCCGCTGCGCCACGCCGCGCGCACGCTGTGCGCAGCCCTGACGTTCGCGGCGGCGCCCACCTTCGCATCGGCCGCGTCCGGCTGCCTTGCCACGGCCTCCTACATTCCGCCGCCGCCCCGTGCCCTCGCGATGGCCGCGCTGGCCCGACAAGAGCACGTTGCCTTCGGCAGCCAGACGATGGACGCCGAAGGCCGACTCACCGAGTCTGGCTATTCGGAAGCAGAAGACACGCGCCATCCGATCGACGCGCTGCCCGCATGGCAACGCGTGCTGCGTTACTGGCGCGCGGTCGATTCGTCGAGTGAGCGGCTGCCTTCTCTCGTTCGCTTCGGCGCCCCGCAGGCGGCCGACCGCACGCGGTTGACCGACGCGCTGAACCAGGCGAGCGCGGCGCGCCTGCAAGGCCTGGGTGTCGGCCCCGGCCAGGGGCTGGACGCGTCGGACCAGCGCGCCCTCGAAGTGGCCCTGCAGCGCGTCGCGGTGATCGACACGCCCTGGTCCGCCGCGTTCATCAGCTGGGTGGCGCGCGGGGCCGGGCTCGGCGCCGACGAGTTCGTCTTTTCCGAGGCGCACGTCGACTACGCCGGCGCCGCGTGGCAGGCCGGCATCGACGAGGCCACGGGCCGCGCGACACCGCAGGCCTTGCGCGCCTGCGACCTGATGCGCACGCCGCCGCGCCCGGGCGACCTGGTCTGCCATGCACGCGGCCCGCGCGGTGCCGCGCTCGACGGCTTCGGCAAGATCGGCGAGTGGCTCGCCGGGCGCCCCACGGGTGGCGCACCGTTGCCGATGCACTGCGATGTGGTGGTGGGCGTGGACGGTGCGGGCTTCGATGCCGTGGGTGGCAACGTGCTGCAGTCGGTCACCTTGCGGCGCCTGGCCTTTGCGCCCGGCACGCGGCTGCTGGACCCGAGCTACCTGTCCGAAGGCTGCACGGCGGGCGGCAGCGCATGCATCGATCGCCACATGAGCCGGCAGCCGTGGTCGCTGCTGCTGCAGTGGCGCTGAAAGAAGAACAGGAACGGTGGGGGCTTGTGCCCCGGGCCGTCAGTCGCGGTAGTACACCTCGACAGCGCCCTTGAGCTTGATCAGCAGCGGATAGCCCTTGCGGTCCAGCGTGCGGCCGGCGGGCACCTTGATCCAGCCTTCGCTGATGCAGTATTCCTCGACGTCCAGGCGGTCCTTGCCGTTGAAGCGGATGCCGATCGGGTGCTCGAACACGGCGGGAATGTGGTGCGGGCTGCGCGGATCGGTCGAGAGGTGGTCGGGCAGCGTGGGCTTGGAGGTGGCTTCTTCGGTCATGGGGAAACGGGTGTCTGAATCGACCCGAATGATAGAACCTGCCGCATGCCCCTTCGCGGGCGCCGCTAGCGCCGCTTCTTCCAGGCCTTGGGCGGCGGCTTCGGCCCGAAGCCCAGCGCGGCCCGCGCGAGCGCGTCGGCCTCGCCGTTGCGGTGGCGCGGAATCCATTGCACGCGCGCCTCGTCGAAGCTCTGCAGCAGCGTGCGCGCCTCCTCGAACAGCGGCGCCATGCGCACGATCGGCCGCACGTCGGCAGCGCCGCTCAGCTGTTCGACCAGCGTGCTGTTGTCGCTGAAGGCCTGCACGCTCGTGGCGCCGCGCGCCTGCAGCTCGCGCAGCGCGAGCGTGAGCGCCCGCAGCTCGGCCTCGTTGTTGCAGCCCGTGGTGTGCGTGGCCTGCGAGAGGGTGTGGCGGGTGCCGTCGGGCTGCGTGATGACGACGCCGACGCCCATGCGCCCGGGGTTCGGCATGGCGCTGCCGTCGCAATGGACGACCCAAGGGGAAAGGCGCTCGGGCGCGGCAACGGTCATGAAGAAACAGGAAGCAGAGGAACGAGGAACGAACGCGCTCAGCAGTTGCTGCGCTTGATGCCCGCGAGATTGCACGGCCGCTGGCCGGGCGGTGGCCCGGGGTCGCGCGGCGGACGCGGCGGCCGGGGGTGATACCCCGGTCGCGGCGGGCCGTAGTACGGATCGCCGCCCCAGATGTAGGTCGGCCCCGGGTCGGCCGCGGGCGCCTCGCCCCCCGGGTAACGCGGAATGATGGCCGGCCCCGAGGGCGCGGGCTGCGGCGGTGGCGCGGACGGTGCCGCGTAGTCCGGCCGGCGCGGCTCAGCTTCCTCGTTGGAGACACGCGGCGGCGCAGGCGGCGGCTCGTCGATGCGCAGCTGCCGCGACTGCCGCGTGCCCGGCGGGCAGGCGCCGTCGGTGTAGACGATGCGGCCGTCGGCGTCGGTGCAACGCACCACCTCCGCCTGCGCGGCCGGAGCGGCCACGACAAGCCAGAGCAGCGAAACGAAGAGAAAGGTGGGCGAGCGCATGGAGACGCCCTTTGTAACAGTGCGCGGCCGCTCGAACAAGCGGGCACGCAGAAACGGGTGGGGGATGAGGTTCGCAGCAGAGGGAAAGTCGATGCCGGCCGGCGCGTCAACGCGACTTGGCTCGCGCACTTTTCCTGGCCGGAGGCTCGGCCTGCGTGGTGATGCGTGGGTAGTGCTCGAAGGTATGTTTCATCACATCGCGCAGCCAGACCACGGCAGGGTCGTGGTGAAAGCGCGGATGCCAGTGCTGGTTGAGTTGAAACTGGGGCACGGGCACCGGCGGCTCGAACATGCGCACCGTGCCCATGCGGGCGAAGACCTCCGCCAACTCGCGCGGCACGGTCGCGAGCAGATCGGCGTGCCGGTCCATCAGGAGCGGAACCATCAGGAAGTGGGGCGTCATCACGGCCACGGTGCGGCGGATGCCCTGGTCTTCCAGCACCTTGTCGTAGCTCTCCGCCGAGTGGCCGGTGAGCGAGACCACGATGTGCCGCATCGCCTCGAAGCGCTCGCGCGTGAGGGTGGCGCCGATGTCCTTGTTCCGCGCGCTGGCGATGGTCACGAAGGAGTGCAGGAACAGGCGCTGATGAAACAGCCCCTCGGGCGCCGCACGGATGGACCCCACCGCCAGGTCGGCCTCTCCTGACGCAAGCAGCCCTTCGACCTGCTCGAGCGGCACCTGCAGCGTGCGCAGCGAACAACCGGGCGCCTCCTTCTTGAAGCGCTCGAGCAGCGGCGGCAGGAACACCAGTTCGCCCATGTCGGTCATGCACAGGGTGAAGGTGCGTCGCGCCAGTGCGGGCTCGAACCGTGCGCCCGCCAGGATCTGCTGGCGCACGGTGCTCATCACCTCCACCACCGCGGCGCGCATGCCCTCGGCCTTGCGCGTGGGCTCCATGCGGCTGCCGACCTTGACGAACAAGGGGTCGTCGAAGAAAGCACGCAGCCGGTTGAGCGCGTGGCTCATCGCGCTCTGCGTCAGCCCGAGGCCCTGCGCGGCCTTCGTGACACTGGCCTCGCGAAACATCGCGTCGAAGACCGCCAGCAAATTCAGGTCGAGGTTTTCCGCATGCATGCCGCGCATTCTAGGAATGACTGAAATGACATTGATACATGAGAACCCTCGTCCTACGCTCTGCCCATGCCGTGACCCGAACGCGGCGAACAACAAAGGAGACGCCCCATGTTCATCAAAAACACCTGGTACGTGGCTGCCTGGGACAACGAGCTCACGCCGCAGGGCCTGTTCGCCCGCACCATCATCGGCGTGCCCGTTCTCATGTACCGCAAGGACGACGGCGAGATCGTCGCCATGGAAGACCGCTGCTGCCACCGCGGCGCGCCCCTGTCGGTGGGGCGGCGAGAAGGCGACTGCGTGCGCTGCATGTACCACGGCCTGAAGTTCGACGCCTCGGGCCAGTGCATCGAGGCGCCCGCCCAGAAGCGCATTCCCATCCAGGCCAGGGTGCGCACCTTCCCGGTGGTGCAACGCCACCGCTGGGTCTGGATCTGGATGGGCGCTCCCGACAAGGCCGACCCTGCGCTGATCCCCGACACGCCCTGGCTGGACGACCCGCACTGGCGCAGCCTGGACGGCTACATCCACTACGACGTCAACTACCTGCTGATCTGCGACAACCTGCTGGACTTTTCCCACCTGCCCTTCGTGCACCCGACCACGCTGGGAGGCAGTGCGGACTACGCCGCCGCCCAGCCCAAGGTCGAACGCATCGACAACGGCGTGCGCATCACCCGGTGGGCCCTCGACACCGAGCCGCCGCCTTTTGCCCAGGCGGTCAAGGACTGGGGCAGCAGGGTCGATCGATGGAACATCTACAACTTCACCATCCCGGCCGTCCTGCTGATGGACTCCGGCATGGCGCCCACCGGCCAGGGCGCTGCCGAAGGCAACCGCGACGGTGCGATCGAATTTCGTGGCTGCCAGGCCATCACGCCCGAGACGGAAAACTCCACCCACTACTTCTTCGCGCATCCCCACAACTTCGCCATCGACCAACCCGAAGTCACGCACTCGATCCACCAGGCCGTGGTGGATGCCTTCGATGAAGACCGCGACATCATCACCGCGCAGCAAAGGAGCCTGGCGCTGGCGCCCGACTTCAAGATGATGGCCTTCGGCATCGACGCCGCGCTGAACCAGTTCCGCTGGATGGTCTCGCGCCGGCTGGAAGAAGAAGCGCTCGAGGAAGCCGCGGCCCGCCCTGCCGCCACAGCAGCGCCCGAACCCGTCAAGGCCTGAGCCATGAAGCTCCTCGTCACCCGCCTCACGCAAGAGGCGCAGGATGTGCTCGGCTTGGAATTGCGTGCGCAGGACGGCACCGCGCTGCCGCCCTTCACCTCGGGCGCCCATGTGGACCTGCTGCTGCCCGGCGACATCCGCCGCCAGTACTCGCTGGCCAACTCGCCGCTGGAGCGCCACCGCTACGTGCTCGGTGTGGGCCTGGCGCCAGCTTCGCGCGGCGGCTCGGCCTTCGTTCACCAGCGCCTTGCCGTGGGCGATGTGCTCGAGGTGGGCGCGCCGCGCGCCCTGTTCGGCATCGACCCGGCCGCCACCGAGCATCTGTTCGTGGCCGGGGGCATCGGCATCACGCCCATCCTGAGCATGATCCTCTGGTGCGAGGCCAACGCCAGGCCCTGGAAGCTGCTGTACTGCGTGCGCACGCGGGCCCGTGCCGCCTATGCGTGGACATTGGCGCGCCACCATGACCGCGTGCAGCTGCACGTGGACCAGGAAGCGGCGGGCACGCCACCCGACCTGGCGGGCTGGCTGGCCGGCGCGGCCCCGGGCGCCCACCTCTACTGCTGCGGCCCCGAAGGGCTGATGAATGCGGTCGGCGCGGCCGCAGGCGTTGTCGGCATCGACAAGGCGGCGACCCATTTCGAACGCTTCGCACCGCCGGAACCCGCCACGCCCGCAGCGCCGGCCGGCGCCTTCACCGTGGTGCTGCATCGCAGCGGCCAGAGGATCGAGGTCGCACCGCGGCAGAGCCTGCTCGACGCACTGGAAGGCGCCAACGTCAGCATTCCCTTCTCGTGCCGCGAAGGCATGTGCCGCAGCTGCGAGGTGCCGCTGCTCGAGGGCGAGGCGGATCACCGCGACTTCGTGCTCAGCGACGAGGAGCGCGACAGCCACACCTGCATCCTGCCCTGCGTGTCTCGCGCGCGCAGCGCCGTGCTCGTTCTCGATCTCTGACGCCCCCAACAACAAGCAGACCACCCAACCCCACCACTGGAGACAACCATGTTCAAGAAAATGACTGCCGCATGCGCAGCGATCACGCTGGCGCTGCCCATCGCCGCGCAGGAGAGCTACCCCTCGCGGCCGATCCGCCTCGTCGTGCCCTACGCCGCCGGCGGTGCGACCGACTTCGTGGCACGCACCCTGGGCGATCGCCTGTCGAAATCGATGGGGCAGCCGGTGGTGGTGGACAACAAAGCGGGTGCGGCAGGCGCCATCGGCGCCGGCGAAGTCGGCCGCGCCAAGCCCGACGGCTACACGCTGCTGATGACCATCACCGATTCGCAGATCAACAACACGGCGCTGTTCAAGACCCTGGCCTACGACCCGCAGAAGGACTTCGTCGGCGTCACGCAGGTGGTGCGCAGCCCGGCGCTGATTTCCACGCACCCCGGCACCGGCATCAAGAGCATCGAAGACCTGAAGGCCAAGGTGGCCAAGGGCGGCGCGAAGCTGAGCTACGGGTCCTGGGGCGTGGGCGGGCTGGGCCATCTGGCCGGCGAGAGCCTCAACCGCGGCCTGAATGCAGGCATGGTGCATGTGCCGCAACGCGGCGAAGGGCCCGTGGTGACCGACCTGCTGTCGGGCACCATCGACGTCGGACTGTCGTCAGTGCCCAGTGCGATGCAGCATGTGCCAACGGGCAAGGTCGTGCCGCTGGCCGTGCTGGGACGACAACGCTCCACCTCGCTCCCGCAGGTTCCGACCATGAACGAGCTGGGCTTCAAGGACCCGCTCTACGACACCAACGTCTGGATCGGGCTGCTGGCACCGGCGAAGACGCCACAGCCCATCGTCGACAAGCTGGCCCGGGAAGTGCGCGCCATCGTCGGCTCGCCCGATGTCAGCCAGCTGTTCGTGGGCCGGGGCTTCGAGGTGATGAACAGCACGCCCGAGCAGTTCGCGGCGTCGTACAAGGAGGAGTTCAACGTGATCACCAGGCGGATGCGCGAGCTGGGCGTCGAGGCGCAATAAGGCCAGTGACCACCCGGACCGTCATGCAAGGACGACCGATGCATCTGCCGGGCGCCGACCGCCAGTGACTGCGTGGCCGGCCGCATCAGGCGTTCCCTAGGCGACAGGCGCGGCGCGGAGACTTTGCCATCATCGCGAACTCGACTGGCGCCCGCCGCCGGCTACACGGAGCCCTCCCCCATGACCTCGCCTTTCACCACCACCGCTCTCGGCCTGTGCGGCCCGCTGCGCCAGCCGCGCCAGATGCTGGCCGACCAGACCTACGACGACCACAAGTCGATCCACGACGACGCGACGGCCGAAACGCTGGGCCTGCGCGCCGGGCCGATCGAAGGGCCGACGCACTTCAGCCAGTTCGACCCCTTGCTGTTCCATGTGTTCGGACAGGCCTGGTTCGAGACCGGCTGCATCAGCGCCCACTACCAGAACATGGTGGTGGAAGGCGAGTCGGTGCGCGCCTTTGTCGACCTGCCCGCGCCCGGCGCCACCTTCGTGCGCCTGCGCGCCGAGAAGGCCGACGGCACGCCGGTGCTGACCGGCACCGCGTCGGTGGGCGATGCCTCGCAGTACCCGCACGAGCTGCCGCAGCGCATCGCGAAGCTGCGCCCGCCCCAGGGCCTGGTCATCAACCGCGACCTGCGCGTGGGCCAGCGCGGCGCCGTCGTCGAGAAGATCCGCATGGGCTTCGACCAGCACATGGGCGACCACTACCCCTTCACGCTCGCGGACAAGCTCAAGGTCATCACCGAGCCCTGCGACTGGTACACAGCCGAAGGCGGCCAGCGCTCGCCGTGGGGCCGGGCCATCATCCCGACCGAGATGATCAGCGTGCTGCTCGGCTCCACCAGCGCCGAGGCGCAACTGAATGGCCGCAAGCCGGCCGTGGGCCTGTTCGCCGGACAGGAGATCCGCCTCATCAAGGGCCCGCTCTTCGTCGACCAGGACTACGAACTGGAGCGCGAGATCATCGCGCTGAGCGAAAGCGCGCGCACCGAATCCGTGTGGGTGCGCACCCAGGTCTACGAGATGCCGTCGCGCACCCTCGTGGCCGAGATGATCCTCAATGGCGCGACGATGAAGGCGTCGTACCCCCACTACGAAGCCGAGGCCAAGGAGCTGGGGCTGGCCTGAGCGCGCGGTTCGCGCAGCTGCATCGAACGCCGTCGATCGAGGGGGCAGAATCCCCTCTTTTTTCCGGGTGCCGTATGCCAGCTGTACTTGAAGGGGGTTGCCTCTGCGGCAAGGTCCGATTCAGCACGACCCAGCCGCCGCTGCGCACGTTCGCGTGCCATTGCACGTTCTGCCAGCGCATGACCGGCACGTCTTTCTATGCCGAGTCGCTTTTTCCGATGGACGCCGTGCAGTTCAACGAAGGCGAACTGCGGCAGTACGCGCACCGATCGGACGGCAGCCACAAGCAGGTCTTCGTTCATTTCTGCCCCTCGTGTGGCACGACGATGGGCCTGACCTTCGAGCGTTGGCCCGATGTGCGCGCCATCTCGCGCGGTTGCTATGACGACCCCAATGCGGTCGAACTCACGAGCCACATCTGGACCCGCTCCGCCCAAAGCGGCGTGGCCTTGCCGGCCGATGTGGATTGCTTTGCCGGGGCACGGGCCACGCTCGATGGCCAGCCGGAAGTGGCCTCGCGGCATGAGACGCCCGTATTGGCTCGACAAGACGGCGGGGCCTGAACTCTCGCTTCAGCCGGCCATCAGCGGCCATTCGCCCGACGACGGCGAAGCACGACCCCCAGGTAGTAGACCGAGGCGCACGTGAAGAGGCCAGCGACCACGGACCAGACGGCGCCCCCGCCGATCAGATTGGCGCCGTCGGGCGCGAGGCAGCTGGATGCGGATGCTTCAATGCAGTCCCTGTGCCTGTAGTACCGCTCATGGAACGCCCACCAGAAGAACCCCGCCGCGGCGGCGCATGCGACGCAGAGGATGGCGGGCCGGGTGATTGGAAGAGGGTCTGTGGTCATGGGCTTGGATCGCCATGCCGGGCAGCCAAGGGGCCGCGGAGCACGATGCGAATGAGCGCTTTCCTCACGGCGGACGTTCAGCGCGGCCGAGACGCCACACGGAGCGCTTCTTCCCTGATGTACGAAGAGGCCGCCGTCTTCGCCAGATCGTGCAGCGTCTGCAGCAATGAGACGCCGCCGATCTCCGTCGTGCCGGCGTTCAAGATGCGCCCGACCATCGTGATGCCGAGTTCGCTGGGCTGTCGCGCGAGGGAGCGAAGAAGCTCCGGCTGGTAGTTGGGCAAGCTCTCCAATCCGTGAACGATGGTCCACATGACCCCGTAGCCGTCTTCCTCCGGGTAGCGCTCGAAGACGCTCAGCATTTCGGGCATGGCCTGCTCCGGACTGCCTGCCCGCCAGAGTTCATCCAGAAGCGAGTCCAGGTGGCGCCAGTTGCCGTCCTCCGGCGGTTCGAAGTTGGCGATGTCGTGAGCGATCTCGGAAGTGGTTCGAGGCATTGAAAGTCTTGTGCGCGTGGCTGCTTCCGGCCGACTGTAGCCGCTCAATAGCTCAGGCGGCCTTGCGCTTTTTCTGTACCGACCTCGGCGCCTCGCTGCGCGCCAGCCACAGTCCGCTCGCAACGATCAGCGCCCCGCCGCCCAGCGTCCACGCATCGGGCGCGGCCTGCCAGAACACCCAGTCCATCACGAGCGCCCACGCGAGCGCGCTGTATTCGAAGGGCGCAATGGCCGCGGCCTGGCCGTGGCGGAAGGCCTCGGCGATGGCCAGCTGGCCCAGGAAACCGCTGAGGGCCAGGCCCGCCAGCGCCCACGCGTGCCCGGCCTGCAGCGGCACCCATTGCGGCGCCGCGAACAGGCTGCCGCCGACGGCCATGCCCGCAGTGGTCCAGAAGACCAGCGCGGCGCTCGGCTCGGTGCGGCTGATGAGCCGGCCCAGCATGTTCGACAGCGCATAGCAGACGGCCGCCACCAGGATCGCCAGCGCACCCGTCGAGAGGAAGGCCCCCTGCTCGGGCCGCAGCGCGACCACCACGCCGACGAAGCCCAGCCCGATGGCGATCCAGTGCCGCGGCTGCACCGATTCGCCCAGCATCGGCACGGCGATGAGCACCATCAGCAACGGCGCGATGAACGTGAGCGTGTAGGCCTCGGCCAGGCCCAGGGTCTTCAGGCCGTGGACGAAGAGCACCAGCATCGTCATGTTCAGCGCCGTGCGCAGCAGGTGCAGGCGCCAGCGCAGCCGGCGGTTGAAAACACCGGCTGCCTCGCGCCGCCAGGCGATGTACAGGCACACCAGGGGCAGCGCCGTGAGACCGCGCAGCGCCATCACCTGCACCGGCGGGTAGTGCCCGGCCAGGGTCTTGAGCAGCGCGTCCATGCAGGCGAAGAAGGCGCAGGCCAACAGCATCGCGGCGATGCCGCGCAGGGTTCCGGTCGGGTGCATGGTCAGGCTGTGGTCTCGCGGTAGTGGCCGGGAGGGACGGGGTTTGTTCTTGAACGCCGAGCATAGGCGCTGCGAACGTCGGGGTCTTGGCCAGATGCCGCCAGCCCCTGCCTACCGACACTCGTTCCAGTACCCATCCGGGTTCGCCTCCAGCGGCGTGGCGATCCGCTTGAGCGACGTGCGGCCCTGCGCGTCCTTCGCGACCACGAAGATGTGCCCGTCCTGCACCGGGAAACCGTTGCGCAGAAACTTGAAGCCGCTGCGCACCGACGAGAAGTCGGCCTCATTGAGTGCGTTGCGCAAGGCACCGCGATCGGCGACGGAGCCCTTGGTCTCCTTCAGCGCGCTGTCGATCAGGAGCGCCGCATCGAAACCTTGCGCCGCGTACTGCGAGGGAATGCGCCCGTGCTTCTTTTCGAAGGCGGCAACGAAAGCCTTGCTCGTCGGGCTCGGCAGGTCGGGGCCCCAGACCGCGCCGGCCACCACACCAAGCGCGGCATCCTTGAGCAGCGGCAATGTCGTGCCATCGACCGTGCCCACGGTCAGCAAGGGCACCTTGTTCAGCAGGCCCGAGCGGTTCATCTGCTGGATGAAGTTCACGCCCATGTCGCCCGGCAGGAAGGCCACCACCGCATCGGGCGCTACGCGCTGGATCTGCGCCAGCGCTGCCGCGTAATCGGCCTGGTCGGGCTTGACGTTGATCTCGCTCACCACCTCGCCCGAGTAGTAGCGCTTGAAGCCGCGCAGCTGGTCTTTGCCCGCTGCGTTGTCGGGCGCAATGAACAGCGTCTTCCAGTAGCCCTTGTCGACCGCGTAGCGTCCCACGATCCCGGCCTGGTACTCGTCCTGGTACGAGGCGAAGACGAACCGGGTGTTGCACTGCTTGCCGGCGATTGGCGCGGGGCCGGCATTCGAGCCGACGAACAGCATGCCCGCCCGGGCCATCGGCTTGGCCATGGCCATCATCACGTCGGAGAAGGTCACGCCGGTGATGAAGCTGACCTTGTCCTTCTCGATCAGGCTCTGCACCAGCTGCGCCCCGCGCTCGGGGTTGTGCTGGTCGTCTTCCTTGAGGACCGCCACGGGAACGCCGCCGAGCATGCCTTGGCGCTGCTCGACCGCCAGCATGAAGCCGTCGTACTGCTCCTGCCCGAGCGCGGCCCCGGGGCCGGAGAGCGTGCCGATGAAGCCGATGTTGACCTGCGCGGAAACGGCCAATGCCGCGGCGCCCAAGGTGCAGGCCACGAGGGCCGTGCGGATGCGGTGGATCAATGTGTTCTCTGTGAATGAGTGGGGTAAGTGGTCAGAAGCAACAGGGTTCGACCCTGGTCAGCTTTCGGCCTTGCTCGCGTTCCGTGGCTGCTTCTCATCACTCATCAGCTCGTCGAGTTCAGACCAGAGCGCATCGCAGAGGCCTGCCCGAAATGCAGCGGCCTTGAACACTACATGCTCACCACGATAGACGCTCCACAGGTCGCGATGGGCATCGGCCACACAGGCTCGAACGTTCGAGAGGCGGTCAGCCACTTTCACGACCAGCGCCAGTTCCTCCGCCCCTGTCACTCTGGCCAGCTTCGCGTAGGTCTTCGACTTGCGCTCCTTCCTGTTCGCACCAGGTTCATCCGTGAGGAGTGCGACGCACGCAGCAACCTGATCGCCGAAGCGCAGACGTACTTCAGCAAGTGTCGCGTCGGTGTCTTCAACCACATCGTGCAGATACCCGATGACCTGAGCCTCCTGACCGTACGGCAGAAGGGTCAGCGCAACGGCATCCAGATGGTGCGAGTACGGGTGCGCTCCGTACATTTGCGCGCCGTGCATGCTGAGTGCATAGGCGCGGGCGGCGGAAAGGCTGGAGGTGTTCATGAGGCGTTTGGACGGGGCAGATGGGTCTGGCGTGACGCCGAATTTCGTTTGTGATGTCGGACTGTTCGACTACCCGGCTTTCAAAGGACCGGCGACTTTGTAGGCTCTGAGGAGGATGCCTGATGGCATTGCTTTCGTGGTGACGAGTTCGAAGGCGCGGGGTGGCGTTCCCTGCGCGAAAAAGCGCTTTCCAGCCCCCAGCAGCACCGGATAGACGACCAGCAGCACTTCATCGGCAAGGCCATGCTCCAGCAGCGTCGATGTCAGCGAGGAACTGCCCCAGAGGATCAGGTTCGGGCCCGCCTGCGACTTGATGCGGCGAACGCCTTCGACGACGTCCGGCCCCACGCTTTCGAATGGGCCCCACGAAAGGCTTTCGGGGCGGTGGGTCACGACATGCTTGGTCGCCGCATTCAAGCCGTCCGCCATCGCGCTGCTCGGTGCCTTGGGCCAGTAGTCCGACCACATGTCGTAGGTGCGACGCCCGAGCAGCAGGTCGAAGTGCCCGCCATGCGCGGCAAGCACCTCATCCCGGCCGGCGGGGCTGCGGTAGGGCGCGGTCCAGTCCGCGCACGGAAAACCGTCTTCGCCCGAGGTCTGGATCACGCCATCCAGCGAGATGTGCTCCATGATTTTCAGCGTTCTCATGCGGGTCTCCTTGCTTGGGGTGGGAG